>CAZFET010000585.1:0-1506 GCA_964517545.1 uncultured Burkholderiaceae bacterium | reverse complement strand
TCTTCTTCCAGCCCGGCCTGCCATCTGGAAATACTCTTTTGAGTTCATGAGCCTGAAGGTTATGCCGTCAAACTTCCGCAGTGATTCTATGCAGACTGTCTTGGCTGGCATGTTGATTCCTACAGCAAAAGTTTCTGTAGTGTACAGTACTTTCAGCAGCCCCTGGCCAAAAAGCTCTTCAACGATTTCTTTCATTATTGGCAGGAGGCCTGCGTGGTGGAATCCTATGCCGAATGGCAGTATCTGGCGCAGCAGCTTGGTTGACTCGAGCTGGTTGATGCCTGAGGGCGCATTTTCGAGCTTTTTCCTGATAATGGTTGAAATCCTTGCGTCCGGCTGAAACAGCTTCTTGGTGGTGAGCTCCTTGGCGTTTTGCTGGCAGCCCATCCTTGAGAACGTGAAGAATATGCACGGCAGTTTGTCTTTTATCTGCCTTATCATGTCAGTGTGTGATGGTGCTTTTACGTATCTCGGCCTTGACCTGTGCAAATCGGACCTAGTCCGATTGTACATTCCGCTCGCAGCGGAATTGTATCTGCACATGGAGTGGCGGTAGTCCGGGATTTCAGCGAGCTCCCTTATTTTCGCGAGTGTTGTGATGCCGAGCTCTGCGTCGTAGAAGCTGACGTGGAGGGGTACTGGCCTTTCGGTGTGCTGCACTACCACTACTTCATGGCCTTTTATTTTTGCAATCCATCTTGCAAACTCTTCAGCGTTTGGGATGGTGGCGGAGAGGCACAGCATCCTGATGTGGGGAGGTGAGAAGATTATTGATTCCTCCCATACATACCCTCTTTCAACGTCGTTGATGTAGTGTATCTCGTCAAATATTACGTATGATACTTCGCGCATTGCAGGCTCATCAGATAGGACCATGTTGCGGTAAATCTCTGTTGTCATAATTAAAATTGGTGCACTTGAGTTCCTTACAACATCCCCTGTCAGCAGGCCTATGTTCTTCTCGCCGTAATCCCTGGAGAATTCCTTGTATTTCTGGTTTGACAGCGCTTTTATTGGCGCAGTGTAGACTACCTGCAGCCCTTTTTTGATGTCCCTCTCAATGATGTAGTCTGCTATGAGTGTTTTTCCCGAGCCGGTTGGGGCAGAAACAATGACTGACTTGTTCTCCTCTATGGCAGCTATCGCGTCTTCCTGGAACTTGTCCAGGGTGAGCCCTTTGTATTCCATGTAGCTTGGCAGAACTGGTGCCTGACGCTCACAACATTCCTAATCGCCTTGAGCTTCTTAACAAGCTCTTCCTGCTGCCCTGCTCCGTTTATGCCTGAGATTTCGAAGTTGAGGTAGAGCTTGTTGCGGGTGCTTTTTGTGTTGACTGATTCAACTTTCAGCATCTGCGATGTCAGCGTGTTGAGTATGTCCGCGAATATGCCTATCCTGTCCATGATTTCAATCGTCAGGGAAGTGATTTGCTTCCTCTCCTCCTTTCACCCCAGCTCTATGAGCTTGTTTTGGGGCAGCGCCTTTGCGTTTTCGTAGCTGCGGTGG
>CAZFET010000584.1:876-1508 GCA_964517545.1 uncultured Burkholderiaceae bacterium | reverse complement strand
ATCGCGCCCACGAAAGCAGGCAATACACCCTTTGATGACGATGCTGCTGGTAAATATAAGTGCGAAGGCCATGTACTAGGTCTTAATTTGATTTCTGAACTTACAATTTTGCGAAACAGTTATAATGGAAACGATCTTGTGACTACTAAACAGGCTTTCGGCTGGAAACAAAATTTATTAATGCAAGAAAGGCCTTTGATTATCTCACAAAAGGCAAAGCAATGTCTTTTTGATGAGGGAATAAAAGGTTTTGATTTAGAAGTTGTACACCCTAACGAAAAATGAATATGCTGAAAGCATAGGGTAATTCAGGAATAAGCAATCGGGTCCGGCTTAGGGGGTATTAGTGGTTAAAATGTACAACGTCTGATAAGTGAGGTTTGATTATGTAAGAAGACGCAACAGCGCATGACAGGCCCATTGTTGCATTACCGGCCACTGCTTATTCGTAGTGATAGCGGCAACTGATGATCACAATGCCATCCTTTTCTATCTTATAGACCAGTCGATGCCTTTGTTGATGCGGCGGGACCAGCAGCCGGTCAAGCAATGGACCGTTTGGTTAACCCTTCTCACCCTCGTCCTAAAAAACCGATTTTGTTCTTGAAATCGGTACCGAAATACGGTTAAAA
>CAZFET010000584.1:0-866 GCA_964517545.1 uncultured Burkholderiaceae bacterium | reverse complement strand
AGTCAATTTATTCCCACCTCAAAACGTATTTCTTTACCATCGTTGAGGATGCTTTATGAAAATCGTTTACGCGAGAGTATCCACGCTGGAACAAAATCCCGATTCACAGCATGGCACCGGGACCTGACGGGCTTGGTGAAACTGGGGCTGTTGGCACGATTGGGGAGCAGCCGCAACACCCGCTATGTCCGAAAGGCAGAGGAGGGGCCCGCTTAACGGAATCATCCGATTAATTGTCCGATGGTTGCCTGTAATCATCCGATTTTGAATACGCTGTGATCTGGAGGCAATCATCCGATAATCGACCGACCGGCCCGAATAATCATCCGATGCGGCCCGGAGGTCATGGCCCGTATGCGCCACGCGGATAGATCATTATACGGGCAACAAAGAAAAAACAAGCCCGCGGTCCATTCCTGACCGCGGGCTGACATTTCGGATGGGATGCCGGCTTACTTCTTATTCTTCTGATCCTTCAAGGCCTTCTCCACGGCCGCTTTGATGCCTTCCTGGTTGGCCGGCCGTACCAGACGGCCGTTGACGAAGACGGTGGGCGTGCCGGTGATGCCGGCGTCCTCGCCCGCCTTGGCGTCTTTCTGGATCTTCTCCAGGGTCTTGGGATCGTTCATGCGCTTGTCGAACTTGGCTTTGTCCAGCTTGAGGGTCTCGCGGAACTCGTCGAGCTTCTGATCGCTGAGCATGCTGTAGTTTTGAAAGAGCAGGTCATGGTACTCCCAGAATTTGCCGAAGCTGTCGGCCGCCATGCTGGCCTTGGCCGCCTGCATGGCGAAACGGTGCATGGAAAGGGGGAAATGCTTGAAGACGGTTTTGGTCTCTTTGGGATACTGCTTGAGTACCTCGTCGAT
>CAZFET010000583.1:799-1511 GCA_964517545.1 uncultured Burkholderiaceae bacterium | reverse complement strand
GCGCTTTTGCGATGGCATAGGCTGCGTCATTTTCATGCATCTCATTTTTTTTCATCTCAAGAATGAAAAGATTTTCTTTCCCCAGTCTCCGAAGATGATTAATATCCTCTTTCCTTATAATCTGTCCTTTTTTAAATGCCCTGCCTTTGAATTCACCGCGCCTTATTTCAGTGATATCATGGGCAAGGACCGTTCCGACAGCCTTTTCTACAGGGACGGTCTTTCTGCCAAAGCGGTTATTGTTTTTATTTTCGTGTATGTTGCACATAACTCTTCCTCTTAGCGTTACTCATTAATTTCCAGAATATCTCAGGGTTTTTAAAGCACGTGTCAAAAGGTAGTACAGTATTAAGCCGGTTAAAAATCCTATGGTAAGATTGGCAACAAGTCCTGTAATTGCAACCGTCATCGCAATAAAAACCGACATTCTGTCAGTTATAATATCCCTCATGAACAGTGAGTGCTGGATTCCCACAAAACAGAGTAAAACTCCCAGTATACCTGTTGGAAATGCAGAAACGATTTCGAGAATTGAATTTCCGAAAAAGAGAGCAAGGACAACGAGAGTAAAACCAATTATATATCCTGACCTTTCGCTTGTAGCACCAAATTTGTTGTGAGCAGTCAATCCGCCGCTTCCATGGCACATGGGGGCGCCTCCCATGATACCGGAAAAGATATTCGCTATTGCCATGCTCATGGGTATGTTTTT
>CAZFET010000583.1:0-789 GCA_964517545.1 uncultured Burkholderiaceae bacterium | reverse complement strand
TTTAAAATTGAGTTTCGCTGCCCTTTCCCCATAGAGTATTTTACCGGTTGATTCGGCAGCAACAATTGCATTACCGAATGTAAGGGCAATCTGCGGTAGAACGAGCAAGTTAAATGCCGTCCACATACTGTCCAGTTCTGGCAGTTTCGGGACAAACGGGACGGGCCCGATATCAACACCTCCGGTATTCTTTAATACCAAAAGAACTGCAATAAGCAGCATGGGTATGAGAGCGGGAATGCTTCTCACAACAAAAAGGCTTAAGATGAGGATCAATCCCGCTACAGAGGCAAAAGATGGGTCCGTGCCTATAAGATTTAAAGAGGCATTGATGAGTATCAGGCCTAATCCAAGCTGAATTCCTCTAATGACAGAGACAGGGAAAAGGTTGCCGAGTCTTACGCTTAATCCGGTAATCGAGATAAAAAAGAGGATTACTCCCATTATTAATCCGGCAGTATTAATCATCGTATAACTCAGCCCTGTTGCAATAGCAATTGCCGCCATTGCCTTGAGTGGCTGGACAGGCATCGTGATTCTGAAATACCAGGCTGAGCATATATAGAAAAGGCCGGCCATCAGAAATAACGCCGTTGGATTAAAACCATTCTGGGCTATTAATGCGATAGCAAGAGGAAGCAGGACGCCAATGTCTCCAAAAGCGCCTGAAAAATCCCACATAAACCTTCTGAAACCCGATTCTGCTTTTTGCATACATTCCTTCTCTTGTCGAAAATTATTTATGCCCGAAAAGCGAATACTACCTTAACGTTATAACATGCTTGCACG
>CAZFET010000582.1:0-1513 GCA_964517545.1 uncultured Burkholderiaceae bacterium | reverse complement strand
GCGGCTCCTCCTCGCGCGGCGTCACCAGCACCGCGAACAGGCCGAGCAGCAGCGCCAGCAGCGCGAGCAGCGGCGTGAGCGCGTGGTCCTGGAAGCGCCGCGCGAGGCGGCCGCTCGCGCCGAGCTCGTCGGCCGGCGGCGGCGGCGTCGGCGATTGCGGCGGGCGCGGGGCGGGCGCTGCGTCCATCGTGTTCACGGTCTTGCGCTCACTTCGCCGGCTGCGCGCCGGCCAGGCCGGCCCTCACAGCGTCGAGCGCGACGCGCTCGCCCGCGCGCAGGCCGGCGAGGATCTCGAGCGCATCGCCCAAGGTCGCGCCCGCGCGCACGGCGCGCAGCACGAAGCGCTCGTCCTGCACCACGTACACCGCCGTGAGCTCGCCCCGACGCAGCACGGCCGAGGCCGGCACGACGAGCGGCGACGGCGCCGCGCCCGCAGCGGTCGCGACCGGCGAGGTGCCGAAGGCGACGCGCACGCTCTGCCCCGGCAGCAGCCCCGCGCTGTCCGACTCGCGCAGGTCGAGCCGCCATTCGACGGTCTGCGACACCGCGTCGGCGCTGGGCAGCAAGGTGCGCGACAGCGGCACCAGCAGGCGCCCGTCGGCGAGTCGCACTTCCACGCGCTGCGCGTCGCGCGCGGCGGCGGCGCGCGAGGCTGGCACCTGCACCACCGCGCGCAGCGCGCCCGGCGCGTACACGGTCGCGATCGCGCGGCCCGGCGCGGCGAAGTCGCCGGCCTCCACGTGCGTGGCCAACACCACCGCGTCGAACGGCGCGGTCACGGCGGCGAAGCCGCGTGCCAGCGCAGCCTGGCTGCGGCCGGCCTGCGCCTGCTGCAGCGCCGCCTGCGCGGCACGCGCCTGGGTCTCGGCGACGTCGAGCGCGGCCTGGCTGACGAAGCCCTGCGCGCGCAGATCGCGCGTGCGCTCGGCGTGCAGCTTCGCGTTGCGCGCCTCGGCGTCGGCCTGCGCCACCGCGGCCTCGCTGCGCGCGAGCCCGGCCTGCGCCTCGCGCTCGTCGATGCGCGCGATCAGCTGCCCGGCCTTCACGCGGTCGCCGGCCCTGACGGCCAGCGCCACCACGTTGCCGCCCACCTGCGCGGCCAGGGTGCTCTGGCGCACCGGCTGCAAGGTGCCGTCGATCTCGACGGCCGCGCCGGCGCGCGCCGCCTGCACGGCGAGCGTCGGCACCTGCGGCGCGTCGGCCGCGGCCGGCGCCGCCGCGGCGCCGAGCGCGACGGCGAGAACGGCCACGGCGGCGGCCACGGCGGCAGCGCGGCGGCGCGGCGAGACGAGTGCGGACTGCATACCCATGCCGGTATGCTACTCGATACCCCAATAGGTATCAAGCCGCCCAGCCTTGACGCGGGTCAAGCCGCCTGCGCGGACTCCCGAAAACGAAAACGCCCCGCCGAGGCGGGGCGTTCGCGGCGCGTTCTCTCAAGTCGATGTGGCTCCGCCGCTCGACTTGAACCCCCGCGGGGGGCGGGCCGGCAGGGCCGGCCCTGGGGGCGCTC
>CAZFET010000581.1:721-1518 GCA_964517545.1 uncultured Burkholderiaceae bacterium | reverse complement strand
CAAGACCAGCAGCGGGATTCGTTCCCGTCTGATTATTGCCAGCCAGCCCAGGAATAGCGCCGAGACCATAACCTGAGCCATAGTTCTGGCCCAAGCTGACCGGCACGCTGCGGCCCACTTTAGTGTTGTTGGACTGGCCGTCGAGCGCGTGAATTTGAATCTTGTTGAGCAGGCGCGAATGCCCCTTCGATTGCAACAAGCTCAGCGAAGTCGGCGGCAGCCCGAACAAGCTGCCAACCAGCGGGCTGGCCGTTGACCCGGCTATGGCAAAAGCTCCGCGAAAGAGCCCACCGAGGTCTTGCAGCGTAGCCGAATAGCCGGTAGTCACATTTACGGGTTTCCCATCCTTGTCATAGACGATTGAGCTAACTTCGCGGGGCTTGGTAGTAGTAATCTGGTTTCCGATTAGGGTTTTGGCGTCGTTGGAAACCTCGTAAATCTCCACGTCAATGACGACTTCGCTGATGTTCTTGTCCACGCTGTCGAGAATGTCCTGCACCAGTTGCAATTCGCTCGGCGTGCCCTTGAGGATGATGACTTTTTGGTCTTCAATGACTGCAATCGGGCGTCCGGGCAGAAGCGCGTTGACGACGCCGCGCGCATCGGCCATCTTGATGTTGCCCAGATAAAAGCTCTTGACTACAGCTTCCTCGAAATTCTGGCGCGTCTGTTGATTATTGGCGTAGATCAGCACCGTCTTGCGATCCACCTGCTGGAAGGTCATCTTGTTCAGGCGCAGGACCAGATCGAAGGCTTTGGCCACCGTTACGTCGCGCAATTCCATCTACACGTTGTTC
>CAZFET010000581.1:0-711 GCA_964517545.1 uncultured Burkholderiaceae bacterium | reverse complement strand
TCGAGTTGCCGGGCCAAGCCTCTGATCACAGTTTTGAAGTCGCCGCTCAGGTTCAGGTCGCTCACCGCATCGCGATTGCGCGGCTTGTTTTTGATTTCTATCGTGTTACTGACCGGCTCGAGATTGCCCGTCTTGTGGTTGTAGGTATATTGACCGCCGCCGGTTGCCTGCTCTTTCTGCAATTCGAGCATGCTTTTCATCTTGAGCGCCGCCATCTCATTGCCCTGGTCGTAGCCGACGGCTTGGCGATAGGCGTTGTAGGCGCTGGCGTAATCGCCTTGCTTGGCCAATTCGTCGCCGCGCTTGAGGAACATCAGCGAGGCGTTCTGTAGCGCGCGCCCGTAATGCAGCTTGTACTCGGCGTTGTTCGGCTCCGCGGCGATGGCCAGCGCGAATTCCTGCGCGGCCAAATCCCACTGCTGCAACTCCTCGTGTTTGAGTCCTTCTCGATAGCTCTTCTTGCCTGACTTACCGTCGGCCAGCGCTGCGCTAGGCGCCGCGAGGCAGAGTGCGAGGAGCACTGCCAAAAATCTATGGACTGTGATGTTCGTCCTCATAACCGTCCTTTTTCTCCTTCTCAAATTTGCTGCGGCATTCGCAGGAGCGATGAATCCAACAGCACAAACCGGTAGGTGTTTTGGGGGCAGGTTGGATTGGCGGCGATTAGACAGCACGCCGCTGCGTCACCAGTGATCTTGGCAGAAAAAGCGC
>CAZFET010000580.1:0-1527 GCA_964517545.1 uncultured Burkholderiaceae bacterium | reverse complement strand
GCCGCTGAGAGATTCCACTCTTGCTTCAACAGAAACTCAATGGGGGCGTGGGCGTCCGCTGAGTTCCAGTCCCGGGGCCCCATGGCTATCGCCACGATACTCCCTTTCTTATACACAAAGAAGGTGGAGGGTAGTCCCCGCACCCCGTACTTCTGTGCCACGGCCATCGCACGGTCCAAGCCCACGGGGTACGTAGGCGATGGCGCCGACGCGGCCGGCAAGCGTTATGCTGCGGCTCATTGTCTCAGGAGGGACTCGACCAGCGCATGGGCAGCCTGGCCATCCCACTGCCGTGGTCCGAAGACCAGAGCCACGACCATCCCCCGCTTGTCGATAACGAAGCTCGACGGAAGAGCGTGGACACCATACTGCCCGGCCACAGCCATCTTCGGGTCGATGCCTATCGGCAGACCCAGCCCGTGCCGCTTCACAAAAGGAGCCACGACCTGGGCTCCCTCGGCATCCACGGACACAGCCAGAACCGCGAACCCCTGGGGCCTGTAACGCTGGTGGAGGCGGTCCATGGCGGGCAACTCCTCCAAGCAGGGCGGGCACCATGTGGCCCAGAAGTTCAGGAGCACCACCTTCCCACGGTAATCGTTGAGCCTGAGATCCTTCCCGTCGAGCCCGGGAATGCTGAACTCCTTCACGGGCTGAGTGCGGCCAGGCCTGACCAGGTCTAATTCTTCCAGGCCCTGACTCTCTGAGCGTAGCGGCGAGGCGGCGAGCAAGAAAAGCGTGAGGACTGTCAGCGGCAAAAAAGGAAAACCCCGGCCATCATGGGATGACCGGGGTTTAGCAGCCGGTGCAGGTCCGAGTGGGAGGGGATGAGTCCTTAAGGCAAAGGCCAATGTCGAGGGTCATCAGCCCATTAAGACAGATGGGTGCAGAGATAATGGCAAGGTTTGAGGACAGATATCCACCTATTGCGATCAGGGGTAGAAGGCTTAAGGCGATTAAATATACCATGCCAGTTGCGAGTGCTCAGGTTAAGTCAGCTATCCTCCTTGCAGGCCTTTATGCAGAAGGAGAGACAGAGGTCATAGAACCTTTAAAGTCAAGGGATCACACTGAACGGATGCTACCTGCCTTTGGTGCCAAAATAAAGGTTGAAGACCTTCATATCAAGATTAAGGGTGGAACAGAACTGCAGGGTTTAGAGATTAATGTACCAGGGGATTTCTCATCTGCTGCATTCTTTATAGCCAGTGCATTGCTGATTAGAGATTCTGAGATTATTATCAAGGGGGTAGGAATTAATCCTACAAGGACCGGCCTCCTCAGTGTACTTAGAGAGATGGGGGCAGATATCGAAATATCCAATACAAAAGACGTATCAGGTGAACCTGTTGCAGATATATATTGTAAAGGAGGTAGAGAACTAAAGGCTATACAGATAACAAGAGAAAAGATCCCCTCTCTGATCGATGAGTTTCCAGTTTTTTGTGTGGCAGCAACTCAGGCTACAGGAACCACAACTATCAGAGGGGCAGAGGAGCTGCGAGTGAAGGAGTCTGACAGGATCAA
>CAZFET010000579.1:0-1532 GCA_964517545.1 uncultured Burkholderiaceae bacterium | reverse complement strand
GCGGAGACAAAGCTGCCCAACGCCCGCTCCGGCTCATCCGCCTCGGTCAACACCAGCGGATTGCCGCTAAAGATCGCCATCTCGGCAAAGCTCTGGCTCTGACTGCGCCAGTCCAGGACGTTGGCATAAGCCGTCGCCCCTTCGTGCAGATTGCGTTTCAGGTCATCCGTCCACAACATTGCCAGACGCTCAGGTTGTTGGAAGGGAAGCGGGCGCAGCAGCACGCCGTTGACCACGCTAAAAATCGCCGTGTTGGCTCCGATGCCCAAGCTGAGCGTCAGCAAGGCTACGGCGGTAAAGCCCGGTTGCCTGAGCAACATGCGCAAACCGAAACGCAGGTCTTGAAACACTTCGTCCTCCAATCTTCGTGGTTGCAACAGCAATGCATCCCAGAATGCGCCTGAGGAGCGCCGCAACAATTCGAGCCGGTTGCGCCAATTGAGCCGGTTCCAGCGGGCCAGCAATGCTTCGCGGTGTTGCAACTCCGCTTCCCACTCCTGGCGAAAGCGTGTGCGTAAGCGTTGCGGCACAATTACACCGATCAGCGCGATCAGACGCTGCGGCAGGGAAGTAAAGCGTTGCTTGTTCATGTGGCTACCGTTTTGTCGGGCGTGCGGCATAGCCGACTGTTAGGCGGCTGAAGGCCCCTTCAGCCGTCCATTTGCAGGGCTTTCAACCGACTAAATGGTCTTTGAAAAACAGGCTTAACAAAACCGCTTGAGTGATGCCGCGACCTTGCGTCGCGGAGGTTCACGCTGCTTGCTACAGTAAACAACTGCACTCCCTGGATGCCGCGACCTTGCGTCGCGGAGGTTCACGCGGTTGGCTTTGGTATCAAAGGTCTTGTCGCATCAGCCAGCCGCGGCGACTGCGCACCCTAGCAGCCAACGTGAAACTCCGCGACGCAAGGTCGCGGCATCCAGCGATCTGTGCTGGCGCGCTGTGGCACGTAGCGTAAACCTCCGCGACGCGAGGTCGCGGCATCGAGCGTTTTGTTAAACCTATTTTTCAAAGATCATTTAGTCGGCTGTACATCTAGGCCGCTTAAGCGTCCGACGGTTTCGGCTTCTTCGCGACGACAAACAGACTCTCCACCGCGCGATAGCGTTTGAGCGCTTCGGCCAGCAGCGCGTGCCCCGCTTTGGTCAATTCGTAATAACGGCGCGGCGAACGTTGCTCGCGCTCGGCCACCGCGTCCGCTTCCCAGCGCGAAGTGACGATGCCCGTCTCTTCAAAGCGGCGCAGCGCCGGATAGACCGTGCCGCTGGGCAGCCCTGTCACATCAATGATGTCGAAGCCGTACTGATAGCCGCTCGCCAACGCCTGCAAAATGACCGCGGTCGTGTAACTGAGCTTGTTCCCTAAGCCCATAGCGCATCCCCCTATGTAGTAATCTATTACCTGGCCGTAGATTACTACATAGGGGGAGGGCGTCAAGCCTGAAGTTGTTAGTGAGCCGGGAAATTTGCCAGGAAAGTTTGCGTGACGGGCGCAGGTGGGCCGAAGTTTGTAAGGCTTCCAAAAAGCTGTTC
>CAZFET010000578.1:0-1532 GCA_964517545.1 uncultured Burkholderiaceae bacterium | reverse complement strand
ATCTCTTCTTCGTCTAAATTCTTAAGTTTTTCTTCGCCGACATTGGGAATATCATAAGTAGTGGCCTCGGGCTCAAGTTTTGTTTCCCGGACATCACAGCTAAAGTCCTCAATATGCAAAGAGGTAAAAATATCATCTTTGACCAAATGTTCTGAAATAACAATGGCGTCTTCAAAATTACCTCCTCGCCAGGGCATAAAAGCCACTAAAACATTTTGTCCCAAAGCCAAAAAGCCGTTAGCCGTTGCTCCGCCATCAGCCAAAATATCTCCTTTTTTAACTATTTGCCCCTTGCCGACCAGGGGCCGCTGATGAAAACAAGTGTACTGATTGGTTCTGATAAAAGTTCTTAGATTATATGTTTTAAGTTTTAAGTTTTTGGTTTTTGGTTTTACAACAATGTGTTCCGCATCCAATTTCTCCACTGTCCCGTCTTCTTCGGCAATAATTACCTGTCCCGAATCGCGAGCCACTCTCTCTTCAAGCCCGGTGCCCACCAAAGGAACCTCTGGTTTCAAAAGAGGAACAGCTTGCCTCTGCATATTAGAACCCATCAGCGCGCGATTGGCATCATCATTCTGTAAAAAAGGAATTAAAGAAGTGGCAACAGAAATGCACTGCTCCGCCGAAACATCAATAAAGTCAACTTTGTCCCGCGAAACAGTGCCGGGCTCCCCTTTTATTCTGGCCTCCACTCTCTCCGGAATAATTCTCCCGGTGCTCTTATCAATAGGAACGCCACCATGAGCAATATTATATTTTTCTTCTTCAAAAGCATTAAGATAATGAATCTCTTTGGTCAGCCGGCCTTTTGCCACCTTAAAATAAGCCGTTTCAATAAAGCCGTACTTGTTAAGCCGGGGAAATTGAGCTAAGTGGCCAACCAAGCCGATATTAGGGCCTTCCGGCGTTTGGATGGGGCAAATTCGGCCGTAATGACTCGGTTGAACATCTCTCACGTCAAAGCCAGCCCTTTCTCTGGTCAATCCGCCCGGACCGGTCGCTGAAAGCCGTCTTTTGTGTTCAAGCTCGGCTAATGGATTTTCATTATCCATAAATTGAGCCATCTGGCTGGAAGTAAAAAATTCTTTAACCACAGCCATAAACGGTCTTGGGTTGACCAGTTGAGATGGCATCATGGCGGCAACATCAACCGTTGACATCCTATCTTTAATAACTCTCTCGGTGCGCATCAGACCAACTCTTAAGCGATTTTGTAAAAGTTCACTCAATGTTCTCACCCGACGATTGCCTAAATGGTCAATTTGGTCTGGCTCTGCCTCAGGATTGTTATTTAAGCGGATTATTTCTCGCAAAACAGCCTTTATGTCTTCTGGATGCAAGATCCGATCTTGAATGGTAATCTCCGGGTCGGAATGGGCGAGCCGCGGCTCGCCCCTACCCTTTCTACCCCGGGACAGAGCCTGTTGTAATTCAGGCAGTCGCTGGCAGGACTTCCAGCGACCCACTTTTGACAAATCATATCTTTCAAAATTGAAAAAAGTATTTTCAATAAGTTCAGCCGCGCGGTC
>CAZFET010000577.1:0-1542 GCA_964517545.1 uncultured Burkholderiaceae bacterium | reverse complement strand
GGGCCGCGCCGCCGATGGCGCCACCGATGGCGCCACCGCTTGCGCGTGCACCGTCGGCGCGACGACCATCCACAGGCACAGCGCCGCGATCTTCGAGGCGGCGTGCGCAGCGGCAGGCACGGAGGGGGACGGTGTCGAGTGCGGCAAGGTCGTCGGTCCGGCAGGGTCGCGCGGCGGCGCTCGACGAGGCGGTTCGTACAATGAATTATCCATGAGCACCCCTCGTTCACAGGCGCTCGCGCAATGGCTCGCCGAGGTCGGCCCGCGCCACGCGCTCGACGTCGCCTCGCTGCGCGCCGCCTCCAGCGACGCGAGCTTCCGTCGCTACTTCCGCGTCGACGCGCGCGGCGGTTCGTTGATCGTGATGGACGCGCCGCCGCCGCACGAGGACGTGCGCCCGTTCGTGCACGTCGCCGGCCTGCTCGAGGCGGCCGGCCTGCACGCGCCGCGCGTGCTCGAGGCCGACCTGGCGCAGGGCTTCCTGCTGCTGACCGACCTGGGCCGGCGCCTGTACCTCGACGCGCTGCGCGAGGCCACGCCGAAGCAGGCCGACACCTTGATGCGCGAGGCGATCGCCGCGCTCGTGCAGTGGCAGTCTCGCGCCGACGCGAGCGGCCTGCCGCCGTACGACACGGCGCTGCTGCAGCGCGAGCTCGACCTCGTTCCCGAGTGGTGCGTGCTGCGCGAGCACGGCCTCGCCTGGACCGACGCGCAGCAGGCGCAGTGGCGCGGCCTGTGCGAGCGGCTGATCGCCAGCGCGCTCGCGCAACCGGCGGTCGCGGTGCATCGCGACTGGATGCCGCGCAACCTGATGGTGTGCGATCCCAACCCCGGCATCCTCGACTTCCAGGACGCGGTGCGCGGGCCCATCAGCTACGACGTGGCGTCCTTGCTGCGCGACGCCTTCATCTCGTGTGACGAGGAGCGCGAGATCGACTGGGCCGTGCGCTACTGGGAGGCCGCGCGCCGCGCCGCGCTGCCGGTGGCCGACGACTTCGGCGAGTTCTGGCGCCAGCTCGAATGGATGGGCCTGCAGCGCCACCTCAAGGTGCTGGGCATCTTCTGCCGCCTGAAGCACCGCGACGGCAAGCCGGCGTACAGCGCCGACCTGCCGCGCTTCTTCGCGTACGCGGTGCGCGTGGCCACGCGCTACGCGCCGCTCGCGCCGCTGCTGCCGCTGCTCGAGCCGATGTGCGGCTCGATGCTGGAGCACGGCGTCACGTTCTGAGCGCCCCCAAGGCCGGCCCTGCCGGCCCGCCCCACGCGGGGGTTCAAGTCGAGTGGCGGAGCCACATCGACTTGAGAGTCACCGTCCCCCAGGGCCGGCTCGGCCGGCCCGCCCCCCCGCGGGGGATCAATTTCAGTGGCGGAGCCGCATCGACTTGAGAGCGAGCCCGCTCAGGCCGCCGGCCGGGCCTGCACGGTCGGGCAGCCGGCCGCCGCGAGCCACGGGTCGCGGTCGTCGCCGCCGAAGGTCTGCACCAGGAAGTCGATGAAGGCGCGGGTGCGCGCGGGCACGTGCTTGCGCGTCGGCATGCCGGC
>CAZFET010000576.1:0-1547 GCA_964517545.1 uncultured Burkholderiaceae bacterium | reverse complement strand
GCATGGGCAGAGATGAACTCCTGCTTCGCGAGCCGCTCGTTGGCCTCGTGCTGACGCTGCGCCTGCGACAGCGCCACCTGCGCCGACTCGAGCTGCGCGCTGCGCTCGGCGAGCCGGCTGGTGAGCGACGTGAGGTCCAGGGTGCCCAGGCGCTGTCCGGCCTTGACCCGGTCGCCCTCGCGCACCGCCAGCGACAGCAAGGTGCCGGCTTCCTTGGCGCGCACGACGGCCGTGCGCGGCGAGACGAGCGGGCCGGAGAACTCGATCGTGAGCGGCAGCGACTCGCGCCGCGGCTGCGTGAGCTCGGCCGGCGCGAACTCCAGCGCGACCGGCGCCTTGTCGCCGCCCTTGTCGCGCCGCTCGGCGATGCGCGCGCCGACCTGGACGGCGATCAGTGTCAGGACGGCGAGCACCGAGAGGGCGACGACCGTCCACTTCATGCGATGGGTCATGCGACGAGCTCCTGTCGGGCCGGTGCCGCGCTCGTGGGGCGGCCCGCCCTGTGGTCTGTGAGGTGGGCGCGAGTGTAGGTCCGGGCGCCGACGGCCTGCGACGGCACTGCGACGGACCGCATCGGGCCGCCGACGGGCTGCGCGACCGCGCGACGGACGGCGGAACCCGCCGCCGGCGCGCCGCGCGGACCGCGGCGCGCGGCTACGGGTGCCCGAGCACCGGATGCGGCTCGTACGGTACTTCCAGCCGTGCGATCCCGTCGGCCGACAGCCGCAGGTCCAGCGCCGCCACCGCGTCCTCGATCTGCCCCGGCTTGCCCGTGCCGATGATCCGGCGGGCGTGCTGCAGGGCCGCCGTCAGGGCGCGATCGCGCCGGGGATCGGCGGCACGTCGATCGACACGTCGCCGCACTGTGCGCGATGGCGCAGCGCGTGATCCATCACCACCAGCGCGAGCATCGCCTCGGCGATGGGCGCGGCGCGGATGCCGACGCAGGGGTCGTGGCGGCCGTGCGTCTCGACGGTGGTCGGGCGGCCCTGGCGGTCGATCGACGCGCGCGGCAGCCGGATCGAGCTGGTGGGCTTGATCGCGATCGACACCACGAGGTCCTGCCCGGTCGAGATGCCGCCGAGCACGCCGCCCGGGTTGTTGCCGCGAAAGCCCGCGGGCGTGAGCTCGTCGCCGTGCTCGCTGCCCTTCTGCCGCACGACGCCGAAGCCGGCGCCGATCTCGACGCCCTTGACGGCATTGATGCCCATCATCGCGTAGGCGATCTCGGCGTCGAGCTTGTCGAACAGCGGCTCGCCCAGCCCGGGCGGCACGCCGAGCGCCACCACCTGGATGCGCGCGCCGCACGAGTCGCCCGACTTGCGCAGCGCGTCCATGTAGGCCTCGAGCTGCGGCACGATGCCGGCGTTCGGCGCGAAGAAGGGGTTGTGCGCCACGTGCTCGAGCGACTCGAACGGGATGTCGATGTCGCCCAGCGCCGACATCCACGCGGCGAACGTCGTGCCGTGGCGCTCGCGCAGCCACTTCTTCGCCACCGCTGCGGCCGCGACCATCGGCGCGGTCAGGTGCGCCGACGAGCGGCCGCC
>CAZFET010000575.1:1139-1553 GCA_964517545.1 uncultured Burkholderiaceae bacterium | reverse complement strand
CAAGAGAGCCGAGATTTTCGGCCAGGGCAAGATATGGCTGCAATATTTTTAGCAGCTCGCCGTCAACACACGGCATATTTACGGCGTTTCGGATGCACCTGTTCAATAAGACGTCTAATACAATCTCCGCTATATCAATGGAAACGCTAACCTGCGCCTCTTCTGTGGAGGCGCCGATGTGAGGAGTTGTCACAACGTTCGGCATCTTGGCCAGCGTAAAATCCTTCGGCGGCTCCTTTTCAAACACATCCAGCGCGCATCCCGCCACCTTGCCTGACTCAAGGGCCGCCTTAAGCGCCTCCTCGTCAATTATGCCGCCCCTGGCGCAGTTTATTATCCTGACGCCGGTTTTCATAATCTTAAATTGCGCGGCGGATATCATGTGCCGCGTCTTCTCTGTAAGCGGCGTATGGA
>CAZFET010000575.1:814-1129 GCA_964517545.1 uncultured Burkholderiaceae bacterium | reverse complement strand
CGAGGCCTTAAGCAGCAATTCCAGGCCTGAAAGTTCAACGCCTATTTGCTTTGCTTTATCCGCGGGCAAAAACGGGTCATACGCGATAACCTTCATCTGAAAACTGAGGGCCCTTTTCGCGACCTCTGTGCCGATGCGGCCCATGCCGACGATGCCCAATGTCTTCCCGTACAGTTCAACGCCCATGAAACGTTTGCGGTCCCATTCGCCGCTCTTTATTGACCTGTCCGCCTGCGCGATATTCCTTGAAAGCGAAAGCATTAAGCTCATTGTATGTTCCGCGGTTGAGATCGTGTTGCCCGCGGGCGCGTTCAG
>CAZFET010000575.1:0-804 GCA_964517545.1 uncultured Burkholderiaceae bacterium | reverse complement strand
GGCGGAGGCGGCATCAACATTGTCTAAGCCCACGCCTGCCCTGCCGATAACGCGCAGTTTGTCCGCGGCCTCTATTACCTCTTTTGTGACCTTTGTGGCGCTGCGCACAATAATCGCGTCGTATCCCTTTATGGTTTCCTTAAGCTGTTCCGGCGTCAGCTTTTCTTTGACATCTACCTTCAGCTCCTTCTCGCTCTCCAGCACCCTCAGGCCTTCTTTGGTCATCGGGTCGCTTATTAGTATCTTTATCATAGGCCCCCTTATTTAACTCAAAAGTAAAAACGAAAAAGTAAAAACTACAATTCAAAAGTCAAAACTTTTTCTTTTTTTATTTTGGTTTTACCTTTTAACTTTTGGTTTTGCCTTTTTCCTTTTTACTTTTTACTTCAAAAATATTTCTTGCGCGGCTTTTACTCCCGCGCCCAGCTCAAACTTGTATCCCATTTTGCTCAACACAATCTCAAGGCAGGATATTGCAACTATAATATCAAACTGGTTCATGTATCCCATGCTGGCGATCCTAAATACCTTGCCTTTTAATTCCGCCTGTCCGCCCGCTATCCCGACGCCGTATTCATCGCGCATAATCTTAACTAATTTTTCGCCGTCAACGCCCTGAGGCGCCTTTACAGCGGTCACCGCGTCGCTTGATGCCGCGGGACTAAATAGTTCTAACCCAAGCGCCTTTGCGGCATCACGGACCGCCCTTGCCATCTTTTTGTGCCTTACCATTATGGCTTCAAGGGTTTCCTGTTTTATAATCTTCAACGCCTCATTCAGTCCTATAACTAAGGAAATTGCGGG
>CAZFET010000574.1:0-1555 GCA_964517545.1 uncultured Burkholderiaceae bacterium | reverse complement strand
CAGGCTTACCAGAGGAAGCGTTGCTCTTTTATATTTGTCTCATCGCCACAGACCCGAAGGGTTTTTAAAACCCTTCGGGTCTTTTGACGACAAAACAGGAATCAAGCCGTGCCGTTTTTCGCCTCGACGCTTGACCGCCCCCATTCAGGCAAGACGCACTACTGGCAATCGCGCTCATCAAACCCTTCGGGTCTTAAAGACCCGAAGGGTTTTGTCGCTCTGCGAAAATCGTGAGCGGCGCACACCCGAAAACCGTTCCTGTTCCAATTGTTATGCGGGTGATTATCGTTGCGGACACAGACGCGCGCGTTCCTTGATTCATTGTTGAACGCGCCGCCGCGCAACACGCGCCACTATCGGCTTATCCCTACATCAATATGATGTTGCAATAATGATGCCTACAAGAAAATAATTTTGTTGGGGAAGGGGAAGAACCCCCTTCCCCACACCCCATCCCCACAGGAATCAGAAAACAGGAAACAGAAATTCAAGAACTTAAACGGGAGCGGCGCACACCCGAAAACCGAGCCTGTCCCAAAGGTTATGCGGGTGAGCATCGTAGCGGACACAGACGCGCGCAACACGCGCCAATCATCACTTTCATCAATTACTTCACGTCCATCATCCGCGCGATAAGGATAAGATTTCTTTTTCGATTGACACCATTCCCACACATTGCCACTCATATCGGCAATACCATAAGGAGAATCGCCGCGCGGAGAATATTTGCCCACAGGTGTTGTGTCATTGATTTTTGACTCGGATGTGTTACAGCGCGTCGCGTCCCATACATTACCCCAAGGATATTTACGTCCATCTGCGCCCCGTGCCGCCTTCTCCCACTGTGCCTCGGTAGGCAACGCATAACGCTTGCCAGTTAATCTTGAAAGCCAACGAACATAAGCGATGGCATCACGCCAAGTCACATATCTAACTGGATGATTCGTTTTACGTTTAAACTCATCCCACTCAGAAGGTTTACTCTGCGTCGGGTTATCGCGTAAGAACAACGCATATTCTTCATTCGTCACGGGGTAACGGGCAACCCAATACTCTGGCACATAAACTTTGTGGCGCGGCTTCTCATCATCATAAGCATCTTTGTCACTGCTATCACTGCCCATCCAAAACTCACCAGCAGGGATACGAATGAGTTCGGGTTCGATGTAGCGTAAAGCGCGATGAGATGATATGCGATCTCTAGCGATGAACGAGTCGCGCAAATTAAATTTAGTTGACTCATCGCCGCGCCCAAATTGTTCGAGTAAGTCGTTCAAGAGCGAATCGGTGAGAGGAATAGCAAGCGGCAACGAGTTGCCAAACTTTTTGTATTGCTCGGCAAGCATCTCAAACGTCGCGCGACGGAATGTCTCGGCTTTGTTCTTGCGTTCATTTAAATCGGCAATGGATTCGAATCGCCGCTCGACAGCTTTATACGACAGGTAATGCCACACGGCAGCAATTGTCATCTCTCTGTGCCAAATCGTTTTCTCGGCGGGCGGCAAACCTTCGCGTTCTACCAGATCATCCAGAAATTTGTTCACATGCTCGGACT
>CAZFET010000573.1:1004-1569 GCA_964517545.1 uncultured Burkholderiaceae bacterium | reverse complement strand
GCGGCCTTCGAGAGCCGGTTCCGCATGGTGGCCGAGAATTACGATGCCCTGATCAAGGCCCTCGAAAAAACCGAATCGGATCTGCGCCGCCAGACCCTGAACTCCCAGGAAGCCCAGGCGCGACTCAACGCCCTGCGGGGGCAAATCCAGATGAACGCCGATGCGCTGAAGGCGATCGCCGAAGATTTTGCCGCGTTCGATCTTGAAAAGAGATTGTCCCATTCCGCCGCCAAAATGGCGGAAGCACTGACGCAGGCCCTCGATCATGAGGGGTGGGCATCCACCGACGACAAGGCCCGTGTGGCGGCGGTGGCCGACGCAGCGAAACGCTTGAAGGGCCATGGCGCCGAAAATCGCCGGCTTCAACGAGAGGCGGATGAGGTGGCTGCCGTCGGCCGCATCATGGCCATGGGGGCCTGGTACCGCGCGCTGATGGATCGTCAGGGCATCCTCGTGAGCCGTTTGGGGCAATCCGCCGCCGGGGATCGCAAGGTATTCACGCCCCGGCCCCTGGCCGAAAACGAAGCCTCCATCCGCGAGGATCTGAAGCAATTGCTGGCGCAAT
>CAZFET010000573.1:0-994 GCA_964517545.1 uncultured Burkholderiaceae bacterium | reverse complement strand
GGGTATGAGTCCCTGCGCGCATCCGCTCTCGATTTCGTCAGAAAGGTCCATGCTTTCGATATTCCCGCGCCGATGGCGGCCTGCGAAAGCGCCTGTCTCGATGAACAGCCCCGGCAAGCCTGGCGGCATGCGACCACGGCCCTCGAAAAGATGGAAGCCGCGCTGCAAGCCTGCCAGGGAAGCTGCTTTGCGGGGATCTGCGCGGGCGGCATCACCTTCAAGGTACCCGATCAGTTGTCCCGCACCATGGCCCAGATGCTCGAAAGCCTGATGACCCAATACAGCCAGGGGGTCGGCTGGGGCAGCGGCACCGGCGCCGCGGGCGTGGGCATCGCGGGGGCCTGGGAAGGGGCCTACCTCAACGGCTATTCCGCCTTCAGTTTTCCGGTCTATGGGCCGGAGCGCAAGAATCCTTTTTCTTCGGAAGCCGCGGCGGACGCTAACAGCAACGGTCCGGGTTCGGGCCGTCGTGTGGGCCGGGAAGTCTCCTATCATGAAACCATGCGGGAGAAAGACAAGGACCAGACCGGCGGCGCCGGATTTTCCATGGAAGAGGTCCCGCCCCGGTATCGGGAGGCCATCAAATCTTTCTATAGCGGAGAACAGCCATGAGACAGGTCACCTTCATACTACTGATCCTGTGCGTCCTGGCCGTCGAGGCGCAGGCCAAAGAGGGCGTGGTCCAATGCGCCAACCTGATCTACGGCGGCACCCACACCTCGCGCTGCTTCAGCGCGGAATTCCTGAGCGCGGTTCAGAAGAACACCACCATCAAGACCGAAAGAAGATTCAAGAGCATCAAACTGGCCGGCGACGATCTGTTCCAATTTCCTTTTGCCGTGATCACCGGCGAAGCGGACTTTCATTTCACGCAACAAGAGCGCGACAACCTTAAAAAGTACATCACCAACGGCGGATTTCTGCTGGCCTCCGCGGGCTGCTCCAGCGAAAAATTCGATCGCGCCTTCCATCGGGAAATGAAACGCATTTTAGG
>CAZFET010000572.1:0-1570 GCA_964517545.1 uncultured Burkholderiaceae bacterium | reverse complement strand
ACGAATGCGGCTTCGAGGCCTTCGAGGACGCGCGCATGAAGTTCGACGTGCGCTACTACCTCGTCGCCATCCTGTTCATCCTGTTCGACCTGGAAATCGCCTTCCTCTTCCCGTGGGCGATCGCGCTCAACGAGATCGGATCCGGCGGCTTCTGGGCCATGTCGGTCGTCCTGCTGATCCTCGTCGTGGGTTTCGCGTACGAGTGGAAGAAGGGCGCCCTCGACTGGGAATGACGGAGTAACGGCATGGGCATCGAAGGCGTCCTGAAGGAAGGCTTAGTCACCACCTCGGTCGACAAGCTGATCAACTGGTCGAAGACCGGCTCGCTGTGGCCGATGACCTTCGGCCTCGCGTGCTGCGCGGTCGAGATGATGCACGCCGGCGCGGCGCGCTACGACATCGACCGCTTCGGCATGCTGTTCCGGCCGAGCCCGCGGCAGAGCGACCTGATGATCGTCGCCGGCACCCTGTGCAACAAGATGGCGCCGGCGCTGCGCAAGGTCTACGACCAGATGGCCGAGCCGCGCTGGGTGCTCTCCATGGGCTCGTGCGCCAACGGCGGCGGCTACTACCACTACAGCTACAGCGTCGTGCGCGGCTGCGACCGCATCGTGCCGGTCGACGTGTACGTGCCCGGCTGCCCGCCCACGGCCGAGGCGCTGCTGTACGGCATCCTGCAGTTGCAGGCCAAGATCCGCCGCGAGAACACGATCGCCCGCTGACACGATGAGCGCACGACTCGACACCCTGCAAGCGGCGCTGGCATCGGCGCTCGGCGACCGCATCGGGCACCTGAAGCGCGAGCGCGGCGAGATCACCGTCGTCGTCGCCGCGGCCGACTATGCGGCGGTCGCGCGCGCACTGCGCGACGAGCCGTCGCTGAAGTTCGAGCAGCTGATCGACCTGTGCGGCGTCGACTACTCGACCTACAAGGACCAGCCGTGGGACGGCCCTCGCTTCTGCGTGGTGTCGCACCTGCTGTCGGTCACGCACAACTGGCGCGTGCGGCTCAAGGTCTTCGCGCCCGACGACGACCTGCCCGTCGTCGCCTCGGTGACCGAGATCTGGAACAGCGCCAACTGGTTCGAGCGCGAGGCCTTCGACCTGTACGGCATCGTGTTCGAGGGTCACGTCGACCTGCGCCGCATCCTCACCGACTACGGCTTCATCGGTCATCCGTTCCGCAAGGACTTCCCGGTGTCGGGGCACGTCGAGATGCGCTACGACGCCGAGCAGCAGCGCGTCATCTACCAGCCCGTGACGATCGAGCCGCGCGAGATCACGCCGCGCGTCGTGCGCGAAGACCACTACGGCGGCCTGCACTGACATGGCTGAGATCAAGAACTACACGCTGAACTTTGGCTCCGGCCGCCCGCTGCGCGGGCTCGACTTCGCCGTCGCGAAGTCAGCCTGCGCCGAGTTTCAGCGCGGCTCGCTGCCGACCTCGGGGCGCGCGCATGGCTGAGATCAAGAACTACACGCTGAACTTTGGGCCGCAGCACCCGGCGGCGCACGGGGTGCTGCGCCTCGCGCTCGAGCTCGACGGCGAGGGGATCCACCGCGCCGATCC
>CAZFET010000571.1:0-1585 GCA_964517545.1 uncultured Burkholderiaceae bacterium | reverse complement strand
GGCAACGAGCGCGAGACCACCTACGCGCACCTGAGCCGCATCGACGTCAAGCGCGGCCAGCGCATCGAACAGGGCCAGCGCATCGGGGCCGTCGGCGCCACGGGCTGGGCGACCGGTCCGCACCTGCACTTCGAGTTCCGCGTGCGCGGCGAACACCAGGACCCGCTGCGCATCGCGCGCAGCGCCGAGACCGTGGTGCTCGACGCCGCCGCCTCGCAGCAGTTCGCCGCGCTGCTGCCGGGCATCAAGGCCCAGCTCGAGGCCGCGCGCAGCATCGAAGGCGCGATGGGCGAGTGAGCACGCTGTACATCGGCCTGATGTCGGGCACCTCGCTCGACGGCGCCGATGGCGTGCTGGTGGAGTTCGAGCCGGGCGACGGCAGCACGCTGCGCGTGCTGGCGCACGACCACGAACCGTTCGACGGCGGATTGCGCGCCGAGCTGCTCGCATTGAACACCAGCGGTCCCGACGAGCTGCATCGCGCGTCGCTCGCGGCCAATGCGCTGGCTCGCCTGTACGCCCGCGTGGTGCAGCGGCTGCGGCCGGCCGCCGGCGAGCGGCCGATCCGTGCCGTCGGCGCGCACGGGCAGACGGTCCGCCACCGGCCGCGCGAGTTCGACGGCACCGGCTATACCCTGCAGCTCCATCAGCCCGCGCTGCTCGCCGAGCTGACCGGCCTGGACGTCGTGGCCGACTTGCGCAGCCGCGACGTCGCCGCCGGCGGCCAGGGCGCACCGCTGGTGCCCGCGTTCCATCGGGCGATCTTCGGCAGGCCGGGCGAGGCGCTCGCGGTGCTCAACCTCGGCGGCATCGCCAATCTCACGCTGATCGGCGCCGACGGGCGCACGATCGGATTCGACTGCGGACCGGCCAACGTGCTGCTGGACGCGTGGTGCGAACGCCATCTGGGCAAGTCGTTCGACGAGGGCGGGCAATGGGCTGCATCGGGCCGCGTCGTCCCGGACCTGCTGGCCCGGCTGCGCGGCGAACCGTACTTCGCGTCGCCGCCGCCCAAGAGCACCGGCCGCGACCTGTTCGACGGCGCCTGGCTCGACGCCAGACTGGCCGAGCACGGGCGCGCCGAGCGGCCCGAGGACGTGCAGGCCACCCTGGCCGAGCTGACGGCCGCGTCGGTCGCGGCCGACCTCGGGCGCCATGCGTCCGACGCGCGCCAGCTGCTCGTCTGCGGCGGCGGTGCCCGCAATCGTCACCTAATGCGCCGCCTGGGCTCGCTGCTGCCCGGCGTGCGCGTCGAAGCGACCGACGTGCGCGGGCTGCCGGCCACGCAGGTGGAGGCGGCGGCGTTCGCGTGGCTGGCGCGCGCCTTCGTCGAAGGTCGGGCCGGCAACCTGCCCGAGGTCACCGGGGCGCGCGGCCCGCGGCGGCTGGGCGCGCTGTACCCCGCCGGCTGAAGAAGCCGGGCCGGGCGGCCCCACCAACGACGAAGCCGCCCGCAGGCGGCTTCCGGCGACGGACGACGGGCTCGACGCTCAGACCGAGAAGCTCGACCCGCAGCCGCAGGTCGTGGTCGCGTTCGGGTTCTTGATGACGAACTGTGCGCCTTCGAGGTCTTCCTTGTAGTCGA
>CAZFET010000570.1:904-1590 GCA_964517545.1 uncultured Burkholderiaceae bacterium | reverse complement strand
GCTGGAACAGCTGGAACGGCGAGCCGGGGAACGAGACGAACGAGCCTTGCGCCGGGGTGGCAGCAGCGGCGGTCGCGTCGGAGACGTCGGTCATCGGAGGGTCCTGAAAGCGTCGGCACGGGAGGCCGCCACGATGGCGGCCGGTAGAATCGCGAGCGATCTTGCAGCGTACCGCAGCGCGGCCGCGTCCCCTCTCCCCCTACGCAGAAGTCACGTCCATGAGCCTGTTCTCCGCGGTCGAGCTGGCGCCGCGCGACCCCATCCTCGGCCTCAACGAGCAGTTCAACGCCGACCCGCGCGACGGCAAGGTCAATCTCGGCGTCGGGGTCTACTACGACGAGAACGGCAAGCTGCCGCTGCTGAAGTGCGTGGCCGCGGCCGAGCAGCAGATGCTCGAAGCGCCCAAGGCGCGCGGCTACCTGCCGATCGACGGCATCGCGGCGTACGACAAGGCGGTGCAAGGGCTCGTCTTCGGCGACGACAGCGCCGTCGTGCGCGAGCGCCGCGTCGCCACGGTGCAGGCCCTCGGCGGCACCGGCGGTCTCAAGCTCGGGGCCGACTTCCTGAAGAAGCTCGCGCCGTGGCGGGACGTCGCGCAGGCCCGCCACGAGATCGGCAGTCACACCATCGCGCACATTTGCTCGCGCGCGTTCCGGGACGACCCGGCGGCGCCCGGCCTGGAAAGC
>CAZFET010000570.1:0-894 GCA_964517545.1 uncultured Burkholderiaceae bacterium | reverse complement strand
CTCGCGCCGCAGGCGCGCGTGCTGATCAGCGACCCGAGCTGGGAGAACCATCGCGCGCTCTTCGGCAACGCCGGCTTCGCGGTCGAGAGCTATCCGTACTACGACGCCGCGCGCCGCGGGCTGGACTTCGACGGCATGCTCGCGGCGCTCGAGTCGGCGCCGGCCGGCACGGTCGTCGTGCTGCACGCGTGCTGCCACAACCCCACCGGCTACGACCCGTCGCCCGCGCAGTGGGCACGCGTGGTCGAGGTCGCGCACCGCCGCGGCCTCGTGCCCTTCCTCGACATGGCCTACCAGGGCTTCGGCGAAGGCATCGCCGAGGACGGCGCGGTCGTCGGGCAGTTCCTCGCGTCGGGCATGGACTTCCTGGTCTCGACCTCGTTCTCCAAGAGCTTCTCGCTGTACGGCGAGCGCGTCGGCGCACTGTCGGTGGTGTGCGAGAGCGCCGACGAGGCCGCGCGCGTGCTGAGCCAGCTGAAGATCGTGATCCGCACGAACTACAGCACGCCGCCCACCCACGGCGCCCAGGTGGTGGCCACGGTGCTCACCACCCCCGCGCTGCGGGCGACGTGGGAAGGCGAACTCGCCGGCATGCGCCAGCGCATCAAGGCGATGCGCACGGCGCTGGTGGCCGGGCTGCGCGACGCCGGAGCCAAGGGCGACTTCTCGTTCATCACCGGGCAGAAGGGCAGGTTCAGCTACTCCGGCCTGTCGGCGGCGCAGATGCAGCGTCTGCGCGAGGAATTCGGCGTCTACGGCGTCGACTCCGGCCGCATCTGCGTGGCCGCGCTGAACGAACGCAACCTCGGCACCGTCGCGCGCGCCATCGCGGCCGTGCTCTGAGTAACCGTCTTCGAAGTCAAGCGCCGCGAAGCGAGTTGTCCCAGGGTTTTT
>CAZFET010000569.1:0-1591 GCA_964517545.1 uncultured Burkholderiaceae bacterium | reverse complement strand
GGCCTGGCACTTCTGCTTTCCAGCGTGCGCTACTTGAGGATTCTGATCGGCCAACACGGTTGTTCATGACCGGTTGACCAAGGCGATTGGAATCGAGGCCTATGTGGCCCCACACTCGCATGCCGACTTCAGTCACGGCATCGGCCCGAAGTACGCTCGGAAGTACTACCCGGAGAGGGATCTATAGGGCCAGGGCAGCAAGTCGCCGGGGTTCGATCGTGCCCGATGCGTTCGGCGGCCGCCATAATCTGCAGCACGTTGCCTTCCAGCTCCTGCGCGGTGTCGATGCGCAGACAATGCTCCGGGGGCAGCTCGTCCAGGGGCTCGAAATGGGCCTTGAACTGCTCGAAATGCTGCCGGCGGGCATCCGAAACCCCCTGATGCGATTCTCTGGCGTCCAGGCGGGCGATCATCGTGGCGTCCGAACAGATGCATTCGACGAAGAGCCAACCCACATCCATGTCGCCGGCCAGGCGCACCGCCTCTTCGCGATGCCGTCGGCCGCCGACGGTGGCGTCCAGAATGACCGAACGGCCCTGAGCCAAGTGCTCCTGGGCCAGCAGCAGCAAACGGCCGTAAGCCAGTCCCGAGGCCTGTTGGGAATAGATGCCTTCCTGGTAGGGTTGGACCTGGGACGCCTGAGCCTTGTGCCCGAAGAGTTCCTTGCGCACCACGTCCGACTGCCACACCGTGACATCCAGGTGCTTTCCCAGGGCTGCGGCAATGGTGCTTTTGCCCGAAGCCGGCAGGCCGCACACCACCCACAGCACCGGCCGGGAGTAACGCAAGGCATAGCCATAGGCCAGCTCCTGGTAGCAATGGATCTCCTGCATCAGCGGCGTCCGTTGCCCCGCATCGATCTGTTCCAGCCGGAAGCAATCGACTTTCAGACGCACCATGGCCCGGTAGCATTTGTAGAAATCGATCAGCGTGTAGAGATCGTTGTCGCCGCCGGCCGCCACATAGGCCGTCAGGAAGGCGTCGGCCACGGCCGCAAAGCCCAGGCGATCGAGATCCATGGCCAAAAAAGCCAGGTCGGCGGCCACGTCGGCGAACCGGAAACGCTCGTTGAACTCGATGCAGTCGATGATCTGAAGGTCGTTTCGATCGAAATAGATGTGGTCGGTACGCAGATCGCCATGGCCGTCGCGGATGTGGCCGCCGGCCATGCGGCGCTCGAAGAGCGTTTTGCGCCGGTATAAGAAAGCCCGCGTGGCGGCCCGGATGATGTCCAGGCAGCGGCGGTCGAGCACGGCGCCGGCATAGGGTTCGAGCTGGGTAAAATTCTCCTCGCAGTTGCGGTGCACCGTCTCCCAGGCGCCGACCGCGGCGGTTTCGTCATCCTGACGCGCCTCGGCATAAAAACGGGCCAGACGCCGGGCAAGCGCCGTCACGGCGTCCGCATGCAAACCACCCGCACGCAGCAGGCGGTCCATGGCGGCCGCATCGGGCAGCCGGCGCATCTGCACGGCATACTCCACCAGCGGCCCTGTCCCTGCGAGACGATAGCCCGCATCTTCCCGGGTGATCGTCACCACATCCAGGTAGACATCGCGGCTCAGGCGACGGTTGAGGGAGACCTCCTGGCGGC
>CAZFET010000568.1:1060-1592 GCA_964517545.1 uncultured Burkholderiaceae bacterium | reverse complement strand
ACTTCATTAATATCATACTTTGTTGCTAAAATATCAATATCTTTTTTTGTTTTTTTAACCATAACATTCTCCTATGTTTCTTTGTCTGTTTCTGTTCACATTATGCACTGTGAATTAATTAAAATCAAGTTAATTTTTCGCAGATTTGTAATCCTTCAGTTGTGGTTTGGTGTGATATTCCTCACGCCAAACCATAATCAGCGCCATTTGGGAATCATAACTGAGGGATTACGCAGATTTTATGTAGTTGTGCGTCATATGCGCTTTATTCTATTGACACAAAGGTATCAATAATTTACTATATTTGTATAATCTTCGGGGCTGGGTGAAATTCCCAGATCGGGCGTTATAGTCGCCGATTCCAATTAGATTGGGAAGAATTGGTGAAAATCCAATACCGACAGTATAGTCTGGATGGAAGAAGAGAACCACAGCTTACTCAGATTTTAAAAATAGATTGCACAGATTATTAATGACCAATCCTGAAGAAAAGGATGGGTTTTTTATTATGGTTAATTTAATAGAAGAAAGA
>CAZFET010000568.1:0-1026 GCA_964517545.1 uncultured Burkholderiaceae bacterium | reverse complement strand
TCTGTAAGCCCATCCTGACTCAGTGTGGGCTTTTATGTTTAATTCAGTTGAAGAAATACTAAAAGAGTTGCAAGACGGCAGGATGATAGTTGTAGTTGATGATGAATCCCGCGAAAACGAAGGAGATCTTATTTTCGCGGGCCAATTTGTTAACGCGGTAAAAATAAACTTCATGGCAAAACACGGGCGCGGGCTTATATGCGTTCCAATGCCTGAAGAAAACGCGAAAAGATTAGGCCTCTCTTTAATGGCGCAAAAGAACAATGAGCATTTCGGGACCGCGTTTACGGTTTCGGTAGATGCTAGGCACAGAATTTCCACAGGTATTTCCGCACATGACAGAGCAGAAACAGTAAAATTACTTTCAAATCCTGCGGCCGCAAAAGACGGCGGAGTTTTAGTGAGGGCAGGGCACACCGAAGCAACAGTGGACCTTTTATCTCTTGCAAATCTTGATCCGGTAGGCGTAATTTGCGAAATAATGAATGAAGACGGCACGATGGCGAGGCTTCCTCAATTAATAAAATTTTGCAAGAAACATAAACTAAAAATATGTTCAACCGCAGATATTATTGAATACAGGAGAAGGCGTGAAAAACTAATAAATAAAACAGTTACAACAAGATTGCCAACAAAGCGCGGTAACTTTAAATTAATTGTATATGAATCTATTCTTGATGGAAACAGTCATCTTGCATTGGTAATGGGGAACCCTAAAAAAACTAAAAATATACTTGTTCGGGTTCATTCAGAATGTCTTACTGGAGATGTATTCGGATCAAAGAGATGCGATTGCGGAGCTCAGCTTGATGAAGCGTTAAAAATGATTGCGGAAGAAGGCACAGGCGCTTTAATATATATGCGGCAGGAAGGCAGAGGAATAGGGCTTGTAAATAAAATTAAATCATATGCGTTACAAGACAAGGGGCATGACACAGTTGAAGCAAACGCAGTCCTTGGTTTCAAGCCGGATCTTAGAGAATATGGAATAGGGGCGCAAATTCTTGTGGACATGGGAATATCAAA
>CAZFET010000567.1:0-1592 GCA_964517545.1 uncultured Burkholderiaceae bacterium | reverse complement strand
AATTCCGCATTAAATGGGTTACAACCAAAATATTTAAATCTTTAACGTATTATTAAAAATATTATGTCAGACTCTACTAGAGAGATGATAGAGAAAAGGCATACAAACCTTCAAGAAACTATTGATTATCTTGTTGGAAAAGATCCGGCTCAACCGCGGATCCAAGCGGGTATCCACCACCTCCGGCTCGCCGATGGACATCAACATGCGCTCCGCCGGGGTGGCATAGGCGGAGGGATCTTGCTTACAAAGATTGAGGTATTCCTGAAGGGACAGTTCCTCGGCCTTGCTGGCTTCGTAGCGGGATGTATATCTGGAGAAAACACTCATGGCTGGACCCTCCGCACTTTGCAACTCAATTAACTAACACTCAAATTTTTCCTGTGACTTGATGCCCAATTACTCAAAGCTATAACGCGTATCATCCGCATGGTGCTGACCGTTTGCCGAATGGGGCGGAAATTTTCACAAGTGGAGAATATCGGACCCCCGCTCAGCTTGCCGCAGCCATCGACGCAAAGCCCCCTGCGCCACGTTACCGGGAAATTTAGCAATTAGCGTGCCGAAATTTTCCGTCAAGACGATTCCAGGCATAGACTCCCGCGGGCCAGGGAGGTTCAGCTTCCAGGCGGCAAAGCCCCGGAATGGAGGGGGCGGCGGTGACGGCGCGTGGCGCAGCATCCGGCTGACAAGCGTCGGGTCGAAAAGACAGCGGGCGGGATGAGGGCCGATTCGGCGTTTTTCCCTCATCTGGGACCTCACGCCGGAGGGGACAGGGGCCTGCCGGAACGCTGCGCGGTCCGGGATATCCTCCACCGGGAAACGGTGGAAGCGAAGAAAACAGCCCGTCGAGCTGCGATGGTTTTCCTTCTCCTTAAAGAAGTCAAACGCTACGCCATCCTGCTGGGCGCCCGGCTCCGCATCGCGGAGCGGGCGGCGGGAACCCGATTCGCGGAGCCTAACCGCGCCGCCAAGTGGTTCCTTGGGGGCTATCTTCCAGCAAAATGCCCCGGTTTAGCAACTCCCCCCGAATGCGATCGGACTCGGCGAAGTCGCGGGTCTGCCGGGCGGCGGCCCGCCGGGCGATCCAAGCTTCGATGTCGGCGGCGCTCAAGCCGGCCGAATCCGTTGCCGGGGCGCCTTGCAGGAACGCCTCTGGGCCTCGCTCCAGCAAGCCGAGTATCCGACCCAACGCCTTCAGGTTTCCCGCAGCGGCGGCGTCTTCCCGGCGATTGGCCGCGTTGGCCAGATCGAACAGCGCGGCCAGCGCCTCGGGGGTGTTGAAATCGTCGTCCATGGCGGCCTTGAAGCGGGTGCAGTGGGTTTCGTTCCAATCCGGCGCCGGCACGGAACCCGGCTCGATTCCCTTGAGAGCGGTATAAAGACGAGCAAGCCCTTGCTTGGCGTCGGCCAGATGTTGATCGGAGTAATTCAAGGGGCTGCGGTAGTGGGCTCGCAACAGAAAAAACCGAACCACCTCGGCATCGAAGCGGCTCAAAATATCCCGCACCGTGAAAAAATTGCCCAGCGATTTGGACATTTTCTGGCCGTCCACCCGCACGAAGCCGTTGTGCATCCAGTAATTCACGAAG
>CAZFET010000566.1:534-1596 GCA_964517545.1 uncultured Burkholderiaceae bacterium | reverse complement strand
ATAGAGGATTATGAGGTCTTTTGCTGATGCCATGAGCATCATCCCTGCTGTTGCAAACAAAAGAAGGCTGTAATATTCTCCATATTCTGCCTTTTCTCTCTGTATGTATCTAAGCGATATGAGTATTGTCAGAATGAGGTTTATCATAAATATGAGTTTAAAGTATGTGCTGTAGCTGTCACTTACAAACATGCCGCTGCCAGCAACATAAAATGTCTCTCCATAACTTGCAGGCATGGTGTAAAGGACTGCTGCTGCTGTTGCAATCCCTAAGAATGCAAGTATTCCTTTGTTTTTAAATATGAGTTCTAATATCAAAAGGACTGTTGCCGACAGGGTCATTATGATTTCGGGTGTTACCGGTGTAAGGTTTGGGAATGGTATGTTCATCATTTCATCACCTCAATGGCCTGTTGTGCTGTTTGGGCAAGTCCTGCCGTGTTTACCCTGTTAATCAGGTTCTGTACTGATGCATCCATAAAGCTTAAGAATGTGTTTGGATATATCCCTATCCAAAACACCAGTATAATCATCGGGACAATAGTCAGTATTTCCCTCATGTTCATATCAGGGTGTCCCTGCACCTTTGGGCTTGTCTCCATGAAGAATACCCTCTGGTAAAGCCAGAGCATATAAGCCGCTCCTATGATTATTCCTGTTGCTGACAGGACTCCAAGGGTCTTTGATGCTGTAAATCCTCCAAGGATTATCAAAAACTCGCCTACGAATCCGTTTGTCCCTGGCAGTCCGATTGATGCAAGTGTGAACACCATGAAGAATGCCGCATATATCGGCATCACTGTTGCCACTCCTCCGTAGTCTTCTATCTGTCTTGTATGCGTCCTGTCATATATCATTCCAACGCATAAAAACAATGCACCTGTTACAATTCCGTGGTTTATCATCTGTAGTATCCCGCCCTGTATGCCCTGAATATTCAATGCAAAGATTCCAAGTGTTACGAATCCCATGTGGCTTACCGAGCTGTATGCTATGAGCCTCTTCAGGTCTGTCTGCCCAAGGCAGATTATCCCTCCATCGATTATTGCTATGACCGCAAGT
>CAZFET010000566.1:0-524 GCA_964517545.1 uncultured Burkholderiaceae bacterium | reverse complement strand
TCATCATTGCAGGGGCCATTGCCTTTGTCGCCTCTGGGAATAACGGCATATTGAATCTCAGAAATCCGTATGCACCCATCTTGATGAGGATTCCTGCAAGTATTACGCTGCCTGCTGTCGGCGCCTCTGTATGTGCATCAGGCAGCCATGTGTGCACAGGGAACATTGGTACTTTGACTGAAAAGGCTGCAAAAAATGCCCAGAATAATATTAATTGCATGTTATACGGATAGTTTGTCGTCATCATCTGGAGCATGTCAAAGGTTCTTTCTGAGCCTTGGCCTGTATTTATGTAAAGAAAAATTATTCCAACAAGCATCAGCACACTTCCCACAAGTGTGTATAGGAAGAACTTTATTGCTGCATATACCCTGTTAGGCCCTCCCCATACTCCTATAAGCAGCTACATTGGGATGAGCATCGCCTCCCAGAATATGTAGAATAAGAATAAGTCAAGGCTGCAAAAGACTCCTATCATCGAGCCTTCTATGAGCAGCAGTGCTGCATAGAATTCCTTTGTCTTT
>CAZFET010000565.1:1057-1601 GCA_964517545.1 uncultured Burkholderiaceae bacterium | reverse complement strand
TTCGTCGACCTCAACTCCTTGTCGCTCGCGCACGCGATCCTGTCGCTCGAGGACGGCCGCGCTGGCGCCGCGGCGAGCCGCGAACGCAGCCCGCTGGCGGAGGCCGGCGAACTGGAAGACGAAGGGTGGGGGAGGGGCGCGGGCGGCTGAGCGCGCCGCGGGCTCAGAACGGCGGCGCGCTGTCCCAGGACCGCGCGGCGCCGGTGAGCGGGTGCGTGAAGCGCAGCGCGCTCGCATGCAGCAGCAGGCGCGGCGCGGCGCGCGCGACCTCGGGCGGTGCGTACAGCGCGTCGCCCACGCTCGGATGGCCGATCGACGCGAGATGCACGCGAAGCTGATGCGAGCGGCCGGTGCGCGGCTCGAGTTCGAGGCGCGTGCGGCCGGCCTCGCGCGCGAGCACGCGCCAGCGCGTGAGCGACGGCTTGCCGCGCTCGCGATCGACGAGTTGCCGCGGATGGTTGGGCCAGTCGGCCGCGAGCGGCAGATCGATCTCGACCGCGTCGGCCGCCACCTCGCCGGTCACCACGGCGACGTAGCGCTTGTC
>CAZFET010000565.1:0-1047 GCA_964517545.1 uncultured Burkholderiaceae bacterium | reverse complement strand
GCGCTCAGCGCGCGCTGCATCGCGGCGCCGCGCGCGAACAGCATCAGACCCGAGGTCGGCTGGTCGAGCCGGTGCACCACGCGCGCGTCGGCGAAGTGCGCCTGCACGCGCGCCGCGGCGCAGTCGCGCTTGTCGTCGCCGCGCCCCGGCACCGCGAGCAGGCCCGACGGCTTGTCGATCACGACGAGCGTGTCGTCGTGCTGCAGCACGCGCGGGTCGTCGGCGGGCGTCGCGGGGTTCATCGGGTCGGCAGCGTAGCGCGTTCGCGTCACGGCGCGACCGATGGCCCGTCGTCGCCGTTGACGATGCGCGCGGCCGGGCGCACACTCGCGGCCTTCTTCAACCGACCGAGGAGAGCGCGCCATGAAGACGACCGATCTCTACTCCGCGTCGGCCTCCGCCTCGCGCTGAAGCTCCCCGCGACGTCCGGTCCTCCGCGTCCCCGACGTCCCGCGTGATCCCGGCGCCCTCGCGCCGGCCGACCCTGAACCCAGCTTGATTCGTGCTGCCGCGCCCGGCGCGGCGGTGATCGCCCGTGCGCGCGTGATGCGCGTCGTGCGGGCACGACGGGACTTCGGACACGCACATGTCAGGACACGACCTGAACACCCAGGACTTCGAACGCCTGCGCGCCATCGGGCTCACGCAGGCGATGCTTCAGCGCATCGCGCTGCTCGCGCCGCCGCCGCCCGGTTCTATCGACGCGCAGCCGATGCGCGTGACCGAGGTGCAGCGCGACGCGCTCACCCTGCACGACGGCCTCGACGAGCACCCGGCCCGCGTGCGCCCGGCGCTGCTGGGCGCGCTGTCGGCCGAAGGCGACACGCTCGCCGTCGGCGACTGGGTGCTGGCCGCGCTCGCGACGCAGGGCTCGCCGCGCGGCGACTGGTGGGTGCACGCGCGCGCCGCGCCGCTCACGCGCATCGCGCGGCGTACGCACGACGGTGACGCCGTCCAGGTCCGCCGCCACGTCCTTGCCCGCCGTGCGCTCCACCCAGTGCGCGATCACCGGCGTGGCGCCGCGCCAGCGCCGGAACGGCGTCAGGC
>CAZFET010000564.1:0-1603 GCA_964517545.1 uncultured Burkholderiaceae bacterium | reverse complement strand
TGCCCATCTCGCGCATGTACATGCGCACCGGGTCGGTGGTGCGGCCGAACTCGGAGTCGACCGTCGACAGCGCGGCCTCGGCGGCTTCCTCGGCTTCCTCGTCGGTGGCCGTGGCCGTGTTGCTGCCGGAGATCAGCAAGGTGGCGGCGTCGGGCGCCTGCTCGTACACGGCGATGCCCATGTCGTTGAGCATCGAGACGATGGCCTCGAGGATCTCGTTGTCGACCAGCTTCTCGGGCAGGTGGTCGTTGATCTCCTGGTGCGTGAGGAAGCCACGCGTCTTGCCCATCTTGATGAGGGTCTTGAGCTCCTGCCGGCGCTTGGCGACTTCCTCTTCGGTGAGCTGGGTCTCGTCGAGGCCGAACTCGCGCATCAGCGCGCGCTCCTTGGCGCGCGAGACCTTCATGCGCAGCGGCTTGGCCTTGGCCTTCGCCTCGGCCTCGTCGGCCGCGGCGGCGTCGGTGTCGGCCTCGGCGTCGAACTCGGCGTCGAGGTCGGTGAATTCCTCTTCGGCCGGTTCGTCCTTCTTAGCTTCGGGCTTGCCCTTGGCGCCGCGCTTGGTGTCGGCGGGCTTGGACGCCTTGGCGGCCGGCTTCGCCGCGACCGCCGGCTTGGCCGGAGCCTTGGCCGACGCCGCCTTCGCCGCATCGGCCTTGGTCGCCGGCTTCGCGGGCTCGGCCCTGGCCGACGCCTTGCCGGCCGGCGCCTTGGGCGTGGCGGCGGCCTTCTTCTTGCGGTCGTCGTCGGTCGCCTTGGCGGCGGTCTTGGCCGCGGCCGTCTTGCTCGTCTTGGCGGGCGCGCTCTTCTTCGCGGTCATTCGAGTCCTCGGGTGCTGTAGGGCCTAGGCAGTACGAACGCCGCGACGATCCGTCGCGGCGGGTACGGCTGCAGGAAGCGCGCAAGCTGGCGTGAACCGGTCGGATGGCGCAGCCCTGGCGGGGAGGCGGTGGCCGATGTGGGGACCCTGTGTCGCAGGGCGGCCGGAGCCCGGAGGTGCTGCTGTCACTCTTGACGCGCGTAACAAACCCTAAATTATCGTCGAACGACCATTGCCCGTCAAAAGCCCGGGGACCGCTCGTCAAAGGCGGCCGAGCAGGCGCAGATGCTCGGCGGTCTCGGTCGCGCGCCGCAGCTGCGCCACCGCGCTGCGCAGGTCTTCGAGCAGCGGGTCGACCTCGGCCTCGGCCGCCGCGACCAGATCGAGGGCGTGCGTCGCCCACGGCTGCTCGCCGACGCGCTCGCGCAGCGCTGCCCAGGGCAGCGCGCCGTGATCGGCCACGAGCTGGTCGAGCCAGCGGAACAGCGCGCCGTGCCAGCCGGGCCGGCCGCACAGCAGCTCGTGGTCGGCCGCGCTCAGCTCGTCCCACCAGCGGCTTTCCAGCAGCAGCAGGCGCGCGGCGTGGTCTTCCGGGCGGCGCACGGGCGCCACGCGTGCGCGGCGCGGCATCGGCGGACGGCCGGGCGCGGCGTGGCCGCGCGCGTGGGCGCCCGGGGCGGCGCGCGCGCCCGCGACCGACGGGCCCGGCGCGGCGCGCCACGCCTGGCCGAGCTCGGCAACCGGCAGCCCGCCGTGGCCCGCCAGTTCGCCCAGCAGCTGGCGCCT
>CAZFET010000563.1:0-1604 GCA_964517545.1 uncultured Burkholderiaceae bacterium | reverse complement strand
CTTGGGCATTCTCATCGAAACCATGCGCCGCGAAGGATACGAATTCCAAGTCTCGCGCCCGCGGGTTATTTTCAAAACCGTGGACGGCATTGAACACGAACCATTCGAGGCTGTTTCCATTGAATGTCCGGAAGCGTTCGGCGGGGTGGTGATTGAAAAGATGGGCCGCCGCAAAGGCGAAATGAAAGACATGAAAGTCGAGAACGGGATTACGTACATGGAGTTCGACATCCCCACCCGCGGGTTGATCGGCTACCGCACGGAATTTCTGACCGACACCAAAGGCCAAGGGATTTTGAACACCTTGCTGCTCGGCTACCGCCCATCGATCGGCGCCATCGCCGTGAGTCCGCACGGCTCGCTGATCACCATGGAAAACGGGGTGACCATGGGCTACTCGCTCGCCAACTTGCAGGAACGCGGGGTGATGTTTGTCGCCCCGGGGGTCGAGGTGTACGCCGGGATGGTCATTGGCGAGAACAACAAGGGCGAGGACTTGGAAGTCAACCCGTGCAAAGAAAAGAAACTTTCCAACATGCGCTCCAAAGGCGACGGCCCGTCCGCCGGGCTCGACGTCCCGCGCCAAATGACGCTGGAAACGTCGCTCGAATACTTGGGCGAAGACGAACTGCTGGAAGTTACCCCGAAGTCTTTGCGCATTCGCAAAGCGATTTTGGATTCGAACCAGCGCAAAAAAGCCCATAACTGATAGCTCGCTTCGTCCCGGCCGCGGCTCGCTTGGCGGGCCAGAAGGCCTTGGTCGCTCGCCTCGAGACATAGAGCGAGCGGCAGGGAGCGGCAGGGGTGGTGTCGAGGAGACCAAAACCGCCCAGGCTTTGGGAGCGTTATTGATTAGACTGCAGGACTTCTAAACTCAAAACAACCAAACACAGCACTGGCTTCCAGGAGCGACCAAAGCCGGTCGAGGGCTTTTTGGCGACGAGACAACATCCCGGCCGTCCCGAAGCGAGCCCCCTGCCGACCCGAAGCGAACTCTGCAACACTGTTGATTTCTAGCGCCGAGCATGATACACAGCATCCCGGAGGTGGATGACTTTACTGGCGTCAACCGTTTCCTGCGCCCCGGACTCAATGTCGCGAATGATGATCGTGCCGTCAAGGACCTCCTTTTGGCCGAGAATCAAGGTGTAGTGGACTTTGAGCTTGTCGGACAGCTCGAGCTGAGCTTTGAGCGCCGCCTTGCCGAACGATTCGGCCGAGGTAATGCCAGCCTGACGCAGTTGTTCGAAAAGCGAAAGCCCCTTGCGCCGAGCGGCATCGCCCAGCGGAGCCAGGAAAACGGTCGGCGGCGCCGAAGGCGGGGTCACCCCCTTTTCCTTGAGCGCCTGAACCACCCGTTCGATCCCAACCGCGAACCCGCAAGCCGGGGTCGGCCGACCGCCTAAGAGTTCCACCAAACCGTCGTAGCGCCCGCCGCCGCCCAAGGCGCTCTGCTGCGGCGCGGCCGCTTCGTCGACATCGGCCAAATACACTTCGAAAACGGTTTTGGAATAATAATCAAGCCCGCGCACCAGGTGCGGCGAAAGGACGTAGTGCACTCCGACCTCGTCCAGGTACTCGAGCACCTTCATGAAGTGCTCTTT
>CAZFET010000562.1:0-1609 GCA_964517545.1 uncultured Burkholderiaceae bacterium | reverse complement strand
CGGTTGCGTGTGCGACTGTGCGTGAGACGGCGCAGCACGAGCGCCCGCCGCGTCGGCCGACCGCACGGGCTGGGCAGCGTCCGAGACCTGCGCGCGGATCGACGCCTCCCGAGCCAGCGACGCCTCGGGCGCGGCGCCAGCCGCCGCCGGTCCCTGCGGCGCCGCGACGGGTGCCGGCGCGCCGATGCCGCCGAGGGCGGGCAGGTCGATGCCGGCGCCCGCCACCTGGTCGCGCAGGCGGTTCCAGGTCGCGGCGATGAAGTTCCAGGCGTCGGCGGGCTTGGTCACCTGCGGCGTCGTGCGCACCGTGACGCCGGTGCCGGCACCGAGCTGCGCGGCCTGCGACGCCAGCGCGCTGGCCGACGCGAGCGGCAGCAGCAGCAGGTTGCGGTTGCGCCAGGTCGACGAGGTCATCGACTCGGACAGCGGCTTGAGCGCGGCGCTCATCGCATGCGGCGGCAGGTCACCCACCATCAGCACGCCGAGCCGGCTGAAGGCGAGCAGCACGCGCGCGAGCTCGTGGCGCGACGCCGTGTCCGCATCGACCTCGGTGGTGTACAGGCGCAGGCTCGTGCCGTCGACGGCCGGCACCTCGGTGAACTCGATCGTCGCGAGGCCGACGCCATGGCCCTGGCGGCGGATGATCAGCTTGTGCACGCCGCGCCCGGTGGCCGCACCGATGCCGGCGATCAGGCGCCGCGACGACGCCGCGCCGAGATCGTGGATCGCGATGAACTCCGGCTGCAGGATCTCGAACTGCTGCTGCATCGCCTCGCCGGGGTCGCACGAGACGAACAGTTCGCGGTGCCGCTCGTCGATCCTGCGACCGATGTCGCGCGCCTCGCCGCCGAGGTAGTCCTCCTTGTCGCGCAGGATCTGCGTGGCCATGCCCGTCTGGGCGCGGGTCTCGGCCCAGGCGTCCTCGGGTGACATCGAGTGGCTCGACGCGCCCCAGGACGACATTTCCTGTATCGGTTTCGGCATCGCGACTTCCTCTGGCGGGCGCACTCACGCTGACTGCAACCGAGTGTAAATGCCCGTCTTCGCTCTCGGCGCTGCATGTTTTCACGGCTTGCCGGCCGAGGCGACCCGGCACGATGGGGGATTGCGGGTGCGCGCGCAGGACGGGCCGCGCGGCGCGGCCGCCCTCGTGCCCGCTCCTTAGAATGGTCGGCCCCCGAACACTGCAATCACCATGCCCGAGACCGCCCCGTCCGCCGACCCCGTCGTCATCGTCGGAGCGGGCCTCGCCGGCCTGACCGTGGCGCTGCACCTGGCCGACCGCATGCCGGTGGTCGTGCTGGCCAAGCGCAGCCTCGGCGAAGCCGCGACGGCGTGGGCGCAAGGCGGCATCGTCGGCGTGCTGGGCGAGGACGACAGCATCGACAGCCACGTGCGCGACACGCAGGACGCCGGCGCCGGGCTGGTCGACGAGCACACCGCGCGCTTCATCGCCGAGCGCAGCGCCGAGGCCATCGAATGGCTGCTCGGCCGCGGCGTGGCGTTCTCGCCCGACCCGAGCGGGCCGCTCGGGCTGCACCTCACCCGCGAAGGCGGCCACGCGGTGCGGCGCATCGCGCACGCCGCCGACGCCACCGGCAAGGCGATC
>CAZFET010000561.1:0-1615 GCA_964517545.1 uncultured Burkholderiaceae bacterium | reverse complement strand
TAAAAAATACTCACGTAGGTTCGCAACAATGATATCAAAAAGAGGTTATAACAGAAAAATGTTAATATTTAAAATAGTTTGATTTTTAGCTTGCTTTTTGCGGTTTCTGTGGTATACTTATATCGCTGTTAAAAATTTAAAATTTTAGATTCGCCAGCTGGCGAAGAATAAAATTTTATTAATTAAGTGCCCCCTCTTTTTAGATGCTTTCAATACTCTTTTTGGTTCTTTTTTTAACATAACTCAAAAACTCTTATATTTTTAAATTGTTTTTCTCGCTTTTTGCCTCAATCACTACTCTTCATTGTTTCTCTTGTCCGTAATTTCCCGCATATACATCACTTTGTGGATACTTATATTTTTAAATTGTTTTTCTTGCCCATATACATAAATTTAAAAGCAGTCAAGGGGGAAAGATTTTCTTACAGAAATTCCTACATCCTGTGGACTTAAAATTCAGACAAGGCCTCTTTATTTTAGATTAACTACGCAAATTGACAAGCCTATCTTCACTATGTTATAATAAAAGCATGACTTTATTTAGCGGAATACAACCAACCGGGCTGCTCCATGTTGGCAATTATTTTGGGGCAATTAAAAATTGGGTAAAACTTCAAGAAAAATATCCAAGTATTTTTTGTATTGTTGATTACCACGCCATTACCGTCCCCTATGACCCAAAAACAATACCAGACAAAATTTTAGATTTAGCCATGGATTTAATCGCCTGCGGTATTGACCCCCCACCCAGCAGTGATAAAAATGTTTCTGCATTTTTGAAAAAAAATGCATCACTGCTGGGTGAGGGATCAATTCTTTTTATTCAGTCAGATGTGCCCGAAGTAACCGAATTAACCTGGATTTTAAATACCATTACGCCAATTGGCGAATTGCGCCGAATGACTCAATTCAAAGAAAAAAGCCAGCAACACCCGGAAAGCGTTAATATGGGACTTTTTGATTATCCGATTTTACTGGCGGCTGATATTTTACTTTACAAAGCAGAAGTTGTGCCGGTTGGCGAAGATCAGGTGCAACACATAGAGCTGACGCGCGAAATTGCCAGGCGTTTTAATAAAACTTTTGGTAAAACCTTCTCAGAGCCAAAACCACTTTTAACTGAAGGCGCGCGAATTATGAGTTTAACCGACCCGACTAAAAAAATGTCAAAATCGTCCGGTCCGGAAACTTATATTGCCTTATCCGACTCGCCGGAAAATATTTTCAAAAAACTTTCAACCGCGATGACCGATCCAGCCCGACAAAGAAAAATCGATCCGGGCGCGCCTAATAAATGCAATCTTTATCATCTCCATCAATTAGTTTCTTCTTCAAAAGAATTGGATTATATTGTTAAGGGCTGCCAAAAAGCGCAAATCGGCTGTCTAGAATGCAAAAGATTATTGACTGATAATTTCGTTAAAGAATTAGCGCCGATCCAGAAAAAAAGAAAAAAGTTGTAGGAACATATACCTCTGAAGAAATAAAATCAATGGTTACAATAAACTGGAAAGTGGTTTAAAAGGCATGAGTATGCAAGGTTTTGCTGACCATTTTGTTGACGTCAACAAAATGGTCGACTTCAGAGCAGCCGAGGGTTGACATATGAATACTG
>CAZFET010000560.1:0-1629 GCA_964517545.1 uncultured Burkholderiaceae bacterium | reverse complement strand
AAGCGCAGGGTCGCGGTGGCCGGCGCGATCGGCAGCACCTTCAGCGACACCTCGAGGATCACGCCGAGGATGCCCATCGAGCCCGCGAGCAGGCGCGACACGTCGTAGCCCGCCACGTTCTTCATCACCTGCCCGCCGAAGGTGAGCACCTCGGCGCGCCCGTTGAGCAGGGTGGCGCCGAGCACGTAGTCGCGCACCGAGCCCATCGCCGCGCGCGACGGGCCGGCCAGCCCGGCCGCGACCATGCCGCCGACCGTGCCGCCCACGGTGCCGCGTGCCCCCGACGCCGACGCGCAGCGCGGCGGCTCGACCGGCAGGCACTGGCCCTGCGCGGCGAGCGCGGCCTCCAGCTCGGCCAGCGGCGTGCCGCAGCGCGCGGTGACTACCAGCTCGGTCGGCTCGTAGCTGCTGATGCCGGAGAAGCCGCTCACGTCGAACGGCTCGCCGGCGACGGCCTCGCCGTAGAAGTCCTTGGTGCCGCCGCCGCGGATGGCGAGCTGCGCGCCGGCGGCGGCCGCGGCACGCACGCGTTCGACCAGCGGTTCGAGGGCGGGATCGAGGGCCATGCGTCGCGCCGCGTTGCTCAGAAGCGCGGGATGTCGGCGAAGGGCAGCACGCCGCGCCGCACGTGCATCTTTCCGTACTCGGCGCAGCGGTGCAGCGTGGGGATCACCTTGCCGGGGTTGAGCAGGCCCTTGGGGTCGAACGCGCGCTTCAGCGCGAACATCTGCTCGCGCTCCTCGGGCGAGAACTGCACGCACATCGAGGCGAGCTTCTCGACGCCGACGCCATGCTCGCCGGTGACGGTGCCGCCGAGCTGCACGCTGGTCTCGAGGATGTCGGCGCCGAACAGCTCGGCGCGCCGCAGCTGGTCGGGGTCGTTCGCGTCGAACAGGATCAGCGGGTGCAGGTTGCCGTCGCCGGCATGGAACACGTTGCAGCAGCGCAGGCCGTACTTGCGCTCCATGCCGGCGATCGCGATCAGGATGTCGGCCAGCCGCTTGCGCGGGATGGTCGAGTCCATGCACATGTAGTCGGGGCTGATGCGGCCCGACGCCGGGAACGCGTTCTTGCGCCCGCTCCAGAACGTCAGGCGCTGCGCTTCCGACTCGCTCACCTGCAGCCGCGTGGCGCCGGCCTGGCGCAGCACGGCGGTCATGCGGCCGATCTCCTCTTCCACCTCTTCGGGCGTGCCGTCGCTCTCGCACAGCAAGATGGCGGCGGCGTCGAGGTCGTAGCCGGCGTGCACGAAGTCCTCGACCGCGGCGGTCATCGGCTTGTCCATCATCTCCAGGCCGGCCGGGATGATGCCGGCGGCGATGACCGCGGCCACCGCGTCGCCGGCCTGGCGCACGTCGTCGAAGCTGGCCATGATGCAGCGCGCGAGCGCCGGCTTCGGCGTCAGCCGCACGGTCACCTCGGTCACGACCGCGAGCATGCCCTCGCTGCCGATCACCACCGCCAGCAGGTCCAGCCCGGCGGCGTCGAGCGCCTCGGCGCCGAACTCCACCGCCTCGCCTTCGACCGTGAAGCCGCGCACGCGCAGCACGTTGTGCACGGTCAGGCCGTACTTGAGGCAATGCACGCCGCCGGAGTTCTCGGCCACGTTGCCGCCGATGGTGCAGGCGA
>CAZFET010000559.1:0-1631 GCA_964517545.1 uncultured Burkholderiaceae bacterium | reverse complement strand
GCGGCCGTCGCGCGGCACGATCAGCTCAGTGTAGCGCAGCTCGACGCGCACGTCGTCGCCGGGCAGGATGTTCGCGACGTTCATGCCGAACACGTTGGGCCGGTGCTGCTCGAGCAGCGCGGCGGTGCGGCCTTCCTTCTTCGCCGCGTCGAACTCGATGCGCGCGGCCTGCTTCTCGCGGATGCTCGCGGCGATCACGCGGTCGCCGATGCGCACCGTCATCGCGCCCACCGCCGCGCCGGTGGAGCCCGGGAACACGTAGCGCGCCTCGATCGGCCGCGTGCCCTCGTTGCGGTAGTGCTGCAGCACCGTCACGTCGGCGATCGGGCCGAGCAGCTTCACGTCCACCTTCGTGTGCTTCAGCGGCAGGCGGTCGAGCGCGGGGTCGCCGCCGGGGACGTGGAAGTACGGGCTCTCGGTCCGCAGCGCGTCGGGCTCGTCGGCGCGCGCGGGGTGGGCGGCCACCAGCAGCACGAAGGCCAGGGTGGCCAGGAACACCGTCGCGCCGATGGCGCGCCAGCGCGCGGCGCTGCAGCGCGGTCGCTGCAGCAGGCTCAACCGCTTCAAGGCCCCGGCCCGGCTCGACTCCGGCATGTGCGCTCTCCTCGGCGCCCCGGCAACGGCGGGGCTCGGGCGGCAGCATCGGCGGCGGCCGTGAGCGGCGTTCGAAGCGCGTGTGCGCCGTGTGAAGTGCGTGTGAAGTCGTCGGCGGCCGGCACGACCGCCCGGCGCGCTCAGCCCGCCGCGCTCAGCCCGGCGCGCGACGCAGCGCCAGCACCGCGAGCGCGCCCGGCCCGTCGCTCGCGTTCGTCAGCGTGACGCGGGCGCGATGCAGCTCGGCGATCTCCTTCACGAAGGCCAGGCCGAGCCCGGTGCTCTTCTTCGAGTGCGGGCGGGCGAGCGAGTAGAACTTCTCGAACACCTTGTCGGTCGCGTACGCGGGGATGCCGGGTCCGCGGTCGCGCACGCGGATCTCGACGGTGCGCGGCTGCAGCGCCAGCGACAGCTCGACCGCGCTGCCGGTCGGCGCGAAGTCGAGCGCGTTGTCGACCAGGTTGGCCACGGCGCGACGCAGCAAGAAGGCGTCGCCCTCCACGCGCGCGGCCGGCGGATCGGGCCCGAGGTCGAGCGCGACGTCGATGCCGCGTGCCGCGCCGCTCGCGCGGGCGCTGGCGGCCAGCTCCTCGAGCAGCGGCGCCAGCGCCACCGGCTCGATCGCCGCGAGCCGTCGCCGCGACTCGATCTCGGCCAGCTCCAGCATGCGGTCGACGAGCTCCTGGATGCGCTGCGTCTCGCGCGCGATGTTGGCCGCGAAGCGCGCGCGGTCGGCCTCGGGCATGCCCGGCTCCTGCAGCAGCTCGGCCGCGCCGCGGATCGCCGACAGCGGGCTCTTGACCTCGTGCGTCAGGGTCTGCACGTAGTCGGCCACGTAGTTGCGGCCGGCCAGCGCGTCGTGCATCTCGTCGTAGGCAGCGCCGATCGCGCCCAGCATGCGCACGCCGACGGCGAGGTAGACGAGCCCACTGCCCTGGGCGAGGAGGGCGCGCAGCAACTCGGCCTGCGCCGGAGTGGCCTCGAGAAAGAGGGCGCCGAAGGGCCAGGGCGCGGTCGACGCCGGTCGACAGCGTGAC
>CAZFET010000558.1:0-1634 GCA_964517545.1 uncultured Burkholderiaceae bacterium | reverse complement strand
GATCGAGATGCTCAAGCGACACGAGATCCAGGTGCTGCGCCGGGCCGGCCACAACCCCGCGGCAGCGGCCAAGCGCGCCGGCGCTCCGCAAAGCAGCGTGCAGCGCGTCGGGGCTGAGCCGCCGGTGACGAGCATCGATACGGGCGGTGCGCGGGAACGCCGAGGCGTAGGGCGGCCTTCGAAGGTCGAGGCCTTCCGCTCGCTGCTGCTTGCCGAACTGACCAAGCAGCCCACGGTGCTGGGGGTGGAGCTGTTGCGCCGGGCACGGCTGGCGGGATACAGGGCCGGCAAGAGTGTGCTCTACGAGCTCATTGCGGCGATCCGGCCGCGCGAGCCGGTGCGGCCGCTGGTGCGCTTCGAGGGGCTGCCGGGGGAGTTCTCGCAGCACGACTTCGGCGAGGTCGACGTCGAATTCGGCAACGGCACGGGCCGGCGCGTGCACTTCTTCGCCTCGCGGCTCAAGTACTCGCGCTGGGCGCAAGTCTCGCTCGTTGACGATGAGCGGGTCGAGGCGTTGCTGCGCTCGCTTGTTGAGCACTTCGCGGCCATGGGCGGCATCCCGTTGCTCGCGGTGTTCGATCGGCCAAAGACCGTGGCGCTGTCTTGGCGGCGCGACGGGGTGGTGACCGAGTGGAATCCGACCTTCGCCGCGGTGGCGCTCGATCTGGGGATCGGCATCGAGGTGTGCTGGCCCTACAGTCCGCGGCAAAAGGGCGCGGTGGAGAATCTGGTCGGTTGGGTGAAGGGGTCGTTCTTCAAGCAGCGGCGCTTCCTCGACGAGGAAGACCTGAGCCGGCAACACACCGAGTGGCACGACGAGGTGAACCTCGAGCGGCCCTCGCGCGCCACGGGCGTAGCGCCTGCGGCACGCATTGCCGAGGAGCGTGCGCGGCTGCGCCCGCTCAAGACCAAGCCCGAGGAGTTGGCGCTGCGCTTCCCGGTCATGGTCGGGCCCACCGCGATGGTCTCGCACCAGGGGCGCACGTACTCGATGCCGCCCGAGGCGATCGGCATCGCCGGCACGCTCTACCTGTACCGCGAGCGGGTGCGGATCGTCGCCGGTCGGTTCGAGGCGGTCCATCCCCGTCAAGTCCAACCGGGCGCCCGCTCGACGCTGCCTGAGCACCGCGCGCAACTCGTGGCGGCCGTCTCCGGACGGCGTGCCAAGCGCTACCTCGAGCGCGAGCATCTGCTCGCGCTCGGTGGGCCGGCCCTGGAGTACCTGACCGAGATCACGCACCGGCGGCCGCGGCTGTGGGTGCGCGATGTGCATCAGTTGCACGATCTGCTCCAGCTCCACGGCACCGAGCCCTTGCGCGCCGCCTTCGAGCAAGGCCTTGCCAAGCGGCTCTTCGGCGCCGAGTACATCGCGCACGCGCTGTCGCGCTCGCTGCCGCCGGCGGCCGGTAAGCGCCAGCAGGAGCTCGCGCTGTGAAGCCCGCCGACATCGACTTCGATCGGCTGCTCAAGCGGCTGCATCTGGCCAACGCGCGGCGCATCTGGCGCGATCTCATCCATCGCGCCGAGACCGAGCAGTGGTCCTTCCACGACTTCCTCGCGACCCTGGTTGCCGAGGAGGTCGCGCAGCGCAGCCACACGCGCCTGGCACGGCTCTCGCATCGGGCGCAGTTCCC
>CAZFET010000557.1:0-1639 GCA_964517545.1 uncultured Burkholderiaceae bacterium | reverse complement strand
GTAAGAAGAGGGGTGATGCAGTTAAGGACGATGATCTAGGTTTAGCAGGTTACGAATTTGTAGTTACTGGCGGATCAGATAATTGTGGTTTTCCAATGAGAAAAGATGTTGATGGTCCTCTTCGTAAGCAGATTCTTGCAGTTGAAGGAGTCGGTCTTAAAAAGCAAGGTAAGGGTACACGAATTAGAAAAACCGTTTGCGGAAACACGGTGAGTGAAAAAACCGCTCAAATCAATCTTAAAACTACTAAAGTCGGCGCAGAGCCATTACCGCACACGCCAGCAAAGAAAAAGTAATTAATTGAGTAACTATTTATTGTTTTATTTTTTTGATTCATTATCAATTTTTTCATCAGTTTTATTAATCCGCCTAGTTTTCCATTTCTATGCCAATCAAGTTTTATGAAAAACCACTTTTATTGCCAGAACACGAGATTAAACCCGGGCATGTGATTGAGGCGTTGCCTGGTTCAACTGAAGAAAAAGTTGCAAGAATAGAATTGGATAATAAACTGCCTCCGTTTGAGGAAGTACAGATTTTTATCGTGGGGTATGTCCGTGGGAAAACAGAACAAGCTAGCGGCTCAACTCCACAGAACACCTTTGTTCTAGAAAGGATTCTACCAGATCGAAAGCCAGTTCCGGCAAGCGCTTTAACCTATTGGGGAAAAAAAGATGTTCTGTGTTATCTGACGATCGGTGAACTTGAAGGGATTGTTATGGACTCAAACAAAGATGCGTATCGTTTTTCTACCTTTTCCGGTGCTAAACATGTTGATTTACAATCTGATGCCTGCACTGTTCCTCTCGAACTCTTTGCCTCGCTTCAAAAAGAGTTATTCGAATATCATACTCGTCGAAAAGGATTAAGCATAGTCTTTCGTACTCCTGACGGCAAGAGATACTCTCTTAAAGATCTCGTCATAGGCTTAGAATTGGATGAGTAAATAACTCCTGACATGATCTGATTATGCTGCTGTGTATTCAAATCAAATTCATTACACATATAAATTCTAATATCTTTATCCGTGATCATGCGCACCCCTCTTATTGTTGGTTTGGATCCTGGAACAACGGTTGGTTTTGCTACACTCGATCTAGATGGTAATCTCAAGCTGGTTTCATCATCACGAGTAATGAACGAAGCTACAGTTATTGAAGCAATAGTCGAGCAGGGTAAACCAGTTATTGTCGCTACTGACAAGCACGTAACGCCACAATTTGTGTCAGAGGTTGCAACAAAGGTTGGCGCTGTTGTTTTTTCTCCAGACAATGACCTGTTACGTGAAGAAAAACGAAAGGTTACGGACTCTTTTTTTCTAAAGACTGGTCACACGGTAACAAACGATCATGAGATGGATGCGCTCGCGTCAGCGCTTTTTGCGTTTCAATCGTACAGCGCATTATTCAAAAAGATTGATCGCGTTCTTCACGAATCTCAAAAAACAGAACTATCATCTTAGGTAAAATCCTATATCATCCGCTACCCAGAAACAAGTATTCAGTTAGCACTTGCAATTCTTCAATCAAAGGACAAGGGGGAACGTGAGCGGTTACAACGCGTTGTTGAAAAAGAACAAACACCACAAGATGTATCGTATTTCCATCGTAAAATCAAGGATCTTGAGCGAGAAAACTTC
>CAZFET010000556.1:0-1645 GCA_964517545.1 uncultured Burkholderiaceae bacterium | reverse complement strand
GAATGCACGTCGTCCTCCACTCGCCGGCCAGGCAGTCTTGCGTACCCTGGCCCAGGCACGCGCCGACCCCGCACGTGATCGGAGTGGATAACTCTTCGTCGACCTGGCCGTCGCCGTCGTCGTCGAGGCCGTTGCACACTTCGCTGGGCACGGGTAGGCAGGCACCGCCCAGGCACGCGGTGCCCGCCGGACAGAACGTGGGCGGGCTCCACTCGGCGCAGCCGTCGCTGTCGAAGTCGGCGCAGTTGACGTAGGCATCGCCCAGGCACTGGCGCGCGCCGGGCGCGCATTGATTGGTGCACGCCGGCGTGCACGCTCCCGCGACGCACTGGCCGCCGCTCGCGCATCCATCTTCGTCGGTCAATCCGTCGCCGTCGGCATCGACGCCGTCGCAGTAGTCGAGCGTCGGGGAACAGTCGGGGCAGGTCGCGGGGGTCTCCCAGGGCTCGCACACGGCGTTCAGGTTGCACGCGGTCTGCAGGCATTCTCCCGAGGGGCCGCAGGTCCACCCGATCGGGCAGTTGCACATCACCTGGCACTGGCCGTCGGCGCTGCACGTGTGGTTGGCGGCGCACGCACCGCACGAGCCGCCGCACTGGTCCGCGCCGCAGGCCTTGGGCAGGCCTTCGGGCGTCGTGCACTCGGGCTCGCACACGCACTCGGGGATGACCTCGAACACGCACGTCCCGCCCAGGGAGGCCGGGTCGCCGCCTATCGGATCGCACTGGTCGTTGGTGCACTTGTTCAGGTCGTCGCACACCACCGGTTGGTTCGCGCACCCGTCACCGCCCTCGGGCAGCGGCTGGCATAGGTCGATGGTGCAGGGGTCGCCGTCGTCGCAGGCCCAGGCGCCCTGGCACTGGCCCGCGTGGCACGCTTCGCCCGTCGTGCACTTGCTGCCGTCGTCGCACGTCGTACCGTCGGCCAACACGGCGTAGGCGCACGCGCCTTGCTCGCACGTAGCGGCAACGCAGTTTCCGGACGCCGGGCAATCGGTCGCCGTCTGGCACGGGCACTGCCCCTGGGACATGCACCCCACGACCGGATCGCACAGGTCCATCGTGCATGGATTCAGGTCGTTGCACATCACGGGCAGCATGCCCATGCACCTTCCGCCCATGCACCTGTCGCTGTCGGTGCACGCGTTGCCGTCGTCGCAGGCGATGGGCATACCGGTGGCGTCGTAGTCGAGGGGTTGATGCTCGCACCATGCGGTCGCGCCGCAGATGTCCTGCGTGCACACGTTGCCGTCGTCGCACTCGGGGGCGGCGGCGCACGGGCCGCAACCCGGGATGGCCTTGTTCGTGCAAGCGCCGCTGGAGGGGTCGCACGCATCGGTCGTGCACGCGTCGTCGTCCGAGCAGTCTTTCCACGCGCCGGCGCAGGCGCCCGCCAGGCACGTGTCGGAGACCGAGCACGCGTTCCCGTCGTCGCAGGGCGACCCGTCGGGTTGCGCCGCGTACGTGCACAAGCCCGTCTCGCACCCGACCACCACGCACCCGCCGGCTCCGGGGCATTCGCCGGCCTCGACGCACGCGCCGCAGCCGGGCATGCGGTCGTGCTGGCACCCGACCGAGCCCGCGCACCAGTCCATGGTGCACGGATCGAGATCCTGGCAGTTCTTCGGCTCTCTCGTGCACGCGCC
>CAZFET010000555.1:0-1647 GCA_964517545.1 uncultured Burkholderiaceae bacterium | reverse complement strand
CGTCCAACTCGAAGACGGCCTGGCGGTGGCTCTGCAGGTCCTTGAGAGGACGGCCGGGAACAAGGCGATGGCATCGCGCCTGCTCGGCATCAACCGCAAGACCCTTTACCGGCACATCGAGAAATATAATATCGATAAAATCATGTAATTGAAGTCGCCATGCCACACTTGTGTGGCATGGCATTTCTGTCCCATGCCACGCTTTTTTCTTCAAACCATAATCCCTTCCGGCAGTATCTTCAGATAAATCTAATTGTAATCATTGAGAAATAAAAAAATTCTCTTTCCCGCTTATCTCCGGCACGCTTCTTGAGAATGTCAGAAAAACACTTGATCTGTCTCCGGATCGCAAAGAGGCAATGCATGGAATACGAAATGGCGATGAGATGCCCCTTTAGCAGTGATCCCTTTGATGACTGTTATGTTGTGGAGATGCAGAGCCAGAACATACCCGATGCGATCCGTTATTGCGGCGGAGACTTTGAAGACTGTGACATCTTCAAAAGGCGTTTCACCGCGTGGCATGAAAGTCAATAAACAAAAGCATCACCTAAATCTGAGAAAGGAGGGATGGATATGAAACGAAACAAAAGAGAGGCAGTACGATTTAATGCGGGGGGGCGGATGAGGCAGCGTCTTTTCAAAGTCTACGCGGTTTTGGCGCTCCTCATGGGGGTTGTGTTGGCTGTGGGGGCGGGGGGTGTTTCCCACGCGGCCCTGGTCAATGGGACCTTCGACGCGGGTCTCAGCGGATGGACGACAGGAGCGGCGCAAGTTGAGTCAATTGACGGGAACAACGCGGCGGTAATGCTCTTGGATGCCGATGGCGTCGATGTCCTCTGGCAGGCGGGCGGGCTTGCACCGGGGGCTTATACGCTGGAGTTCGATGTCAGGGGGGTGTTTCCGGCAGTAACCGATACGGTAGATTTTCTGCACGCCCATCTTCTTTTTGCCGATGCAGGGAATCCCTTTCTGGCCGGAGATCCTTCAATGAATACACTTCTGCTTGAAGTGGATTCAGACGGTCTTTTCGCATTCAACGGGAGCGTGAATCCGAATAGCTTGCGGGGCCCGGACTGGTATCATTTCAGCTATGGGTTCAACCTGCTCGGCGGCGATGCGGCGCCCCTCTTCGAGTTCAACCAGTTCTCCGGCCTGGGTATTTCCGAAGCGAATATCGACAACGTGAGCTTCAACAGCGTTGTCAACGGCGTACCCGAGCCGGGAATGCTGATTCTTCTTGGAAGCGGCCTGCTGGGCTTGGCAGTTCTGAAAAGGAAATCCTTACGATCAGATAACCTATCATTTTAAAAGGAGAGAGACACATGAAAAATCGATACTACACTAATAGACACAGGAAAAATCGGCACAACATTATATTTATTGCGTGGATGGCAGCGCTTCTGCTGCTGTTTGCCGTCGCGATGCCCCCGGCCTACGCCGCACTCGAAAGGGTCGGCCCCACATCGGCGGCAAACGGATTCCCCGTTTGGTACCAGGACAAGACCGGCGTGGCGGTGGAGTTTTGCCAGCCGCTGAACCAGTTGGAGCTGGACGGGGGTTGGTGCCTCCTGCTGGCCGGCGACACCTCGGTTCCGGGGGGCTTCCCCACCCCCCTCGCGGATGAGCATTTCTGGGGGGCGGGCG
>CAZFET010000554.1:0-1649 GCA_964517545.1 uncultured Burkholderiaceae bacterium | reverse complement strand
TGAGTACGTGACATCGGTTCCGCTGGACCGCGCCCTCGACGAGCGCAGCCTGCTGCGCGACGCAATGCGCGGCGAACCCCTCCCCGCCCTGCACGGCGCCCCGGCGCGCGGGCGCATCGCGCTGGTGGCCAGCGGCGTGGCCGACTGGCTGGATCGCGGCACGCCGGCGCTCGAAGCGGCCGCACTCGCGCAGGCCGCGCGCCAGCTCGGCGGGCTGTGCCGCGGCGCGCCGCGCGTGCTGCGCACGATCGTGGAGAAGCGGGCGACGTTCGCGTGCACGCCCGGCTTGCGGCGGCCGCCGCAGCGCGTCGCGCCGGGGCTGCTGGCCGCCGGCGACATCGCCGAGGGCCCCTACCCGGCGACGCTCGAAGGCGCGGTGCGGTCGGGCATCGCCGCGGCCCGCGCGCTGCCGTGACGGACGCGCGATGCAGCGTGCGATCGCACGATACCGGCGCGGTCCAGGCACGATACAGGCGCGGTACAGGATTGCGCGATGCAAAATAGCGCCTCCCCGATCCGCCGCGCCCCGCGAGCGTCAGCCCCGATGAAACGCAAGGAAGGCCAGACCCCGACGATCCAGGTGCTGGAGCGCGCCTTCGCGCTGCTCGACGTGCTGGCGTCGCACCAGGACCCGGTGTCGCTGAAGGAAGTGAGCGAGAAGACGGGGCTGCACCCGTCGACCGCGCACCGCATCCTCAACGACCTGGCGATCGGCCGCTTCGTCGACCGTCCCGAGGCCGGCAGCTACCGGCTCGGCATGCGGCTGCTCGAGCTGGGCAACCTCGTGAAGGCGCGCCTGGACGTGCGCGACGCCGCGCTCGGGCCGATGCGCGAACTGCACAAGCTCACGCACCAGCCGGTCAACCTGTCGATGCGGCAAGGCGACGAGATCGTCTACATCGAGCGCACGTACAGCGAGCGCTCCGGCATGCAGGTGGTCCGCGCCGTGGGCGGCCGCGCCCCGCTGCACCTGACCTCGGTCGGCAAGCTGTTCCTCGCGCACGACGACCCGCAGCGGGTGCGCGCCTACGCCACGCGCACCGGCCTGGCCGGCCATACCCGCAACAGCCTCACGTCGCTGCCCGCGCTCGAGCGCGAGCTGGCGATGGTGCGCACCACGGGCGTGGCGCGCGACGACGAGGAACTGGAGCTCGGCGTGCGCTGCATGGCCGCCGGCATCTTCGACGACCAGGGCAAGCTGGTGGCGGGCCTGTCGGTGTCGGCGCCGGCCGACCGCCTCGAGGAGTCGTGGCTGGAGCGCGTGAAGGAGACGGCCGCGCAGATCTCGGCGGCTCTCGGTCACCGGCCGGGTCAGGCGGCGGTCTGACCGCGACGGCGGTCCGCCCGACGGCTCGGGACGCTCAGGACGTCAGGCGCACGCCGCCCGCGACGGCGGGCGACAACTGCTCGCTCAGCCAGCGGCGCACCCGTTCGGCGTCGCCGATGCGCGAGTACTTGCCGGTGGAGTCGAGGAACACCATGATGAGCTGGCGGCCCGCCAGCTTGGCCTGCATCACGAGGCAGCGGCCGGCCTCCGAGATGTAGCCCGTCTTCTGCAGGCCGATCTCCCAGGTCGGGTTCTTCACCAGCGCGTTGGTGTTGCGGAACTGGACCTGATCCGGGCTGAAGCGCCAGCCGCGCGTGCGCAG
>CAZFET010000553.1:610-1656 GCA_964517545.1 uncultured Burkholderiaceae bacterium | reverse complement strand
GTGACCACCGCCTTGTAGATGTTGCCCTTGCGCTGCTCGCGCCCTTCGATCTCGGTCTCGAAGTCGAGCAGCTTCTGGCCGTCGACGATCGCGAGCCGCCGCTCCTCCTGCTGAGTCGCGTTGATCAGCATCCGCTTCATGTGCATCACTCCTGCGCACGGCCCTTGCGGCCGCGCGCGACACCTCGCGTCACCCTTCGCGCGAAGGGCGACTCATCGATGCACGAGGAACGTCGAACAACCGAGGAAGGAATCGCCCGGGGCCGCTGCGGATCTCGTGGATCACGCGCGCGGCGGGGCCGCATGCGCCGCGGGCACGGCATGCCGCGTCCGCCCGTCGCCACGAACCGGCGCGGCCGCACCGGCAGCGAGCCGGGGCCGACGTTCGGGGGCGGGGGTCTGGACGCTCATGCGCGGTCTGCTCGAGGCGCGGGCCGCAGGTCTCGAATTGCCGAGGGCCTGCGGCCGGATAACCTTGTCTCTCCCGGTATCGGGACGGTTCTTCTTCGTTGGCTCTTCCGCCTGCACGTCGCGGCTGCCGGGTCGCTTTGGGACCGGGCCCGCCGTTCGGCGCGGGCGTTGCATCACCTTGGGTTGCCCCCGGGCCGGGCGGTGCGACCGCTAAACTCTTGCGAATCAAGCACTTAACGCAGCCAGATGGGCGCGCGAATTATACGGCCCGAAACCCGGCGCGAGCCCCGGCCCGACACGGAAAGTCCGCCCCCTGCCGCACCGGCCGTGCGCCGGGTCACGGTCGACGACGGATCGGCCGGGCAGCGGCTCGACAACTTCCTGATCCGCCTGCTCAAGGGCGTGCCGAAGACGCACGTCTACCGCGTGATCCGCTCCGGCGAGGTGAGGGTCAACAAGGGCCGCGCGGCGGCCGACACGCGGCTCGAGACGGGCGACGAGGTGAGGGTGCCGCCGGTGCGCACGGCCGAGCGCGCCTCCGCGCCGCCGGTGCCGGCGCGTGACTTCCCGCTGCTGTTCGAGGACGAGCACCTGATCGCGCTCGACAAGCCGGCCGGCGTGGCGGTGCACGGCGGC
>CAZFET010000553.1:0-600 GCA_964517545.1 uncultured Burkholderiaceae bacterium | reverse complement strand
CGCCGGACGGCGAGTCGGTCTCGCTCCTGCACCGGCTCGACAAGGAGACGTCGGGCATCCTGCTGCTGGCCAAGAAGCGCAGCGCACTGACCGCGCTGCAGGACCAGTTCCGCGCGCGGCAGACCGGCAAGACCTACGCGGCGCTCGTGGTGGGGGGCTGGCCCGCGAACCGCAAGGTGGTCGACGTGCCGCTTCACAAGTACCTCGACGCGCAGGGCGAGCGCCGCGTGCGCGCGGTGTCGCCCGAGGCCGACGAGGGCCGGCGCTCGATCACGCTGGTCAAGGTCGCGCGCGCGTTCGGCGCGTACACCTTGCTCGACGTGACCATCAAGACGGGTCGCACGCACCAGATCCGCGTGCACCTGGCGCACGAAGGCCACCCGATCGTCGGCGACCCGAAGTACGGCGACTTCGCGCTCAACCGCCGCTTCGCGCGCGGCGAGGCGGTGCCGGGGCTGCGCTTCGAGCGCATGTTCCTGCACGCGCGGCGCCTCGCGTTCGACCATCCCGCCAGTGGGGAGCGCATCGAGCTGGAGTCGCCGCTGCCCGACGAGTGCGCCACACTGCTGCAGCACCTATGAGCACACGACCGCGCCGCTT
>CAZFET010000552.1:0-1663 GCA_964517545.1 uncultured Burkholderiaceae bacterium | reverse complement strand
TGAGCAACCGGGGACATGGGTGACACTTCTGACCGGCGACATGGGTAACACATTTCTCGTTTCGTTCAGGTCTGCTGTTGTTGTTGTTGCGCCGGTGGACGTGTGGGCAACCCGACAGGGTTGTCCACACGTCCACGGGCCCGGCGCTTGGGTTTGCGCAGGCGGTCGCCGCGATGCGCGATGACGCCGAGCACGATCGGCCCGTAGGAGACCGTCCAGTCGCCGTCCTCGTCGTCGATGAGACCGATCGGCTCGCCGATCAGCGCTTCGCTGATGTAGATCGTGTTCGCCTGCCACCTGATCTCGCCGTTGCGGCGCACGCGCCGGACGGTGGGGTCGGGTCCGTAGTCCGGCTCGCGCAGGACGCCGTCGAAGCGCCGCGCCGAGAGGGCGTAATGCTCGGCCGGCGTGTCGTTGCCCAGCGCCGCGTGCGGGCGCTCTTCGTTGTAGAGACGCTGGAAGCTGCGCAAGCGCGCGAGCTGCTCGCGCAGGCTCCGCGCCGGCGGGTCGGCGGTGTCCTGCAGCAGCGTGAGATGCAGCCGCTCCAGGCGGCCGTTCTGCTGCGGCTTGCCGGGCGCGATGCGCTCCGGCACGACGCCGGCCTTGATCACCTTGACCGCCAGCTTCGACAGTCCGCCCGCCCCGCGCGAGGCAAAAGGCGGCCCATTGTCGGAGCGCAGCCGCTGCGGAAGGCCGAACTCGCGGAACGCCGCATCGAGCACCGGCCACACATGATCGGTGTCGGTGCGCGCCATCGCCTGGCAGCGCAAGAGATAACGGCTGTACGCATCGCTCAGCGTCAACGGCTCGCAGTGCGTGCCGTCGCCGGTCAGGAACCAGCCCTTGAAATCGACGCACCACACGTCGTTGGCGGCGCCGCATTGCGCAAAGGGCGCGCTCGAGGGCGGGCTGCGGCGGCGCAGACGGCGCTTGACCGTCAGACCCTCGCGGTCGAACAGCGCCCCGATGGTGCTGGTCGCCGGCCATTCCGCCTCGGGCGCGCGCCGCTCCAGCCACGCCCGAACCTTCACCGGTCCCCAGGTCGGATGCGCCTGGCGCACCGCCAGGCAATGCTCGGCGATCTCCTCCGTCATCGCCTGCGGATGATGAAGCGGCGCCCGCGAGCGATCGAGGAGACCCGCGACGCCATCTTCTCGATAGCGCTCGAGCCACTTGTACCCGCTCTTCCGGCTCGCCCCGAAGCGCCGGCACACCGCCGCAAACGCCTCGTCTCCTTCCTCGACCGCCATCACAAAGCGCATCCGCTCGTCCACGGCACAGGTCTCCATCCATCCCATCGGCAAGGTCCTCCTCGCCGATCAGTTGACCTGTTACCCATGTCGCCGGTCTATTCTGTTACCCATGTAGCCGGTTTGGACCCGGGCACCCTCTCCCCGCTGGGGAGAGGGAGCGCGCCCGTTCCGTGGCTCGGCTTGTTGAAGACAACCGTGTCGACGCAGCGTCAGTCCTCGGCGATGCGCCGGCGGCGCGACCACGGCGCGGCGTCGGGCGCCAGGCCGTAGCGATGCAGGTCGGCGCCGTGCACGTCGAGCCAGACCTTCGCCCGCTGCATGTCCGGGCAGGCGCGCGCCAAGAGGCGCCAGAAGCGCGGCGAGTGGTTCATCTCGATCAGATGCGCCACCTCGTGCGCGGCGAGATAGTC
>CAZFET010000551.1:0-1674 GCA_964517545.1 uncultured Burkholderiaceae bacterium | reverse complement strand
ATGGCCGCCGCCGATCCCCGGTTGGCGGCCTTCTTCCTTTATTCCCCCGCAGAATACCTGTCGTTGCATCAACTTCCGTCGTCGGAGGGGGTAGACTGGTGTTGCCGTACCGCCGTGGCTGAGATTTATTGCCACGCACCTCTGAATCGAATCGTCAAAGGAGATTCAACCGATGATATCAATGACAATCCGAACCAAGTTAATGGTCTCAGCGTTCGTGCTTGCGCTCGGAATCAGTGCAATTATTCCCGGAGTTGCCGTTGCGCAGAACGATCCTGCCGCCGACAGCGTGAAGCAGGCAGAAGCCCGAGCCGCGATGGAAGCGGCGGCGGACTCGGCACGCAAGGCAGCAGAGACGCGTGCGGCTGGGGCACGAAAGACCCCGCCGCCACCCCCCGACACCAGCAAGGCAGCCGTGAGCGATCCGGCCACGGCCGAAGGCGCGGCCAAAACTGCAAGTGATGTTGCGGGTGATACAGTCAAGACTCCCGAGGCGCTCCGCGAGGCCGCCGGGAAATCGATTCCAGACACGAGCGGTTCTGCGCCCGCACAGAGCCAACAAGCAGATACTGCAGCCGGGCAAGCTGCTGCGACAAATACCCCCGCAGTAGAGGCGGCGCCCGAAGATCCCTCGGCCCCATACAAAAACGTCACCTTTGCACCCAACGAAAAACCAGTAGTCGTAATCGAGACTACAAGGGTGGATATCCGTTTGTCACCGGCATGGGTAAACCTGGCTATGTTGTGCCGGCCGAATTCTCGTCGACCGGGATGCACGATGAGGGCGTGCTCTCTATGGCCCGGCTGTCGGATCCCGATGCCAAGGGCGGAGCGCCGGAGAAACCGGAGTTCCTGAACTCCGCGGGCTCGCAATTTTTCATCTGTCTTGATCGTGCGGCAAGTCTCGACGGCAAATACTCGGCGTTTGGAAAAGTAGTCGAGGGCATGGATGTCGTTCATAAGATCGCGAAGACGCCGGCGCAACGTGAACGGCCTGTGACTGCGGTCTATATGACTAAGGTCCACCTCCAGCAGAAGACTTGACGACAATCTTCGATGACTGTGCGACGGCGGGCTGGAAACAGCCCGCCGTCTCTTTTTGCGCGTGAATCCTCGACCCCGGTTGCGCATATTATGTCCAGATGGCATCGCAGATACGTCTCTCAATCATCGGCTCGACCGGCTCCATTGGCGAGAGCACGCTCAAAGTCGTCGATCGTTATCCGGATCGGCTGCGTGTTGTCGGTTTGGCTACAGGACGGAATCTGCCTCGGCTTCTGGCGCAGCGAGAGAAGTACGGGCCAGAGGCTGCTGCGATTTCTCAAGCTGATCCGGAGTGCCCGAACGACGTGAGATGCGGAGATTCTGCAGTTTGGGAAGTCGCCGCGTGGCCCACAGCTGATATTGCCGTGATCGCCTCTGTGGGATTCACTGGTGTGCGCCCCACTCTGGCCGCCATTGCTGCGGGGAAAAAGATTGCTCTGGCCAACAAAGAGACGCTGGTCGTCGCCGGCGCAGTAGTGATGCCCGCAGCACGTCGCGCCGGTGTGCCAATTGCGCCAATCGACTCGGAACACTCGGCGATCTGGCAGTGTTTGCGTGCTGGGGATAGGGGAGAGGTCAAAAGGCTCATTCTCACTGCGTCCGGCGGGCCATTTCGTTCGCGCCCGATCG
>CAZFET010000550.1:0-1674 GCA_964517545.1 uncultured Burkholderiaceae bacterium | reverse complement strand
CTTCAACCATGCATTGTCGCCCGGGCAGCAGCGCAACCTCGAACGTGCGCTGCAGTGCCGCGTCGTCGACCGGACGGCCCTGATCCTCGACATCTTCGCGCAGCGCGCGCGCAGCCACGAAGGCAAGCTGCAGGTCGAGCTCGCGCGGCTGCAATACCTGTCCACGCGGCTGGTGCGCCGCTGGAGCCACCTGGAGCGCCAGCGCGGCGGCGTCGGCCACCGCGGCGGGCCGGGCGAGGCGCAGATCGAACTCGACCGCCGCATGATCGGCGAGCGCATCAAGACCCTGAAGTCGCGCCTCGACAAGGTGAAGCGCCAGCGCGGCACCCAGCGGCGCGCGCGCACGCGCAGCGGCGCACTGCGGGTCTCGCTGGTGGGCTACACCAACGCCGGCAAGTCGACCTTGTTCAATGCGCTCGTCAAGGCGCGCGCCTACGCCGCCGACCAGCTCTTCGCCACCCTGGACACGACCACGCGCCAGCTCTGGCTCGAGGAGCTCGGCGCGGCGGTGTCGCTGTCCGACACCGTCGGCTTCATCCGCGACCTGCCGCACAAGCTGGTCGAGGCGTTCGAGGCCACCTTGCAGGAAGCGGCCGACGCCGACCTGCTGCTGCACGTGGTCGACGCGTCGAGCCCGGTGCTCGACGAGCAGATGGCCGAGGTCGAGCGCGTGCTGGCCGAGATCGGCGCCGACGACATCCCTCAGATCCTCGTGTTCAACAAGGCCGACCGCCTCGAGCCCACGCAGCGCCCGCGCGAGCGGCTCGATGCGATCGAGCGCGACGGCGTGCGCACGCCGCGCGTGTTCCTGAGCGCGCTGGGCGGCGAGGGACTCGACGCGCTGCGCGGCCTGATCGCCGCGGCGGCGCGCGACGCGCGCGCGCCGGCCGGCGACGCCGGCACGATCGCAGCGCACGACTTGAACGAACCGCCCGCGCCGCCATCTCACTACGACGCGCCGCGCGACGCCGCGGCGGTCTGGCCCCGAACCGGAACCTGAACTCCACCGTCAGATGACCAGCCCCTCCGCCGATCCCGGCTTCCCCCACCGCCTGCGGGCGCTCGCGCAGGCCGCGCGCGCGCTGATCTCGGGCGCCGCGCGCCGCACGCTCGGCCGCGCCCCCGAGGCCTCCGACACCCTGGTGCTGGCCGGGCGCAACGACGGCCCGCCCGACCTCGACGAGCTGTGGCGCGACTTCAACCGGAAGCTCTCGGGGCTGTTCGGCGGGCGCGGCGGCGGCGGCGGGCCGCGCATGGGCGGCTCGGGCGACGGCGGCGGCTCGGGCTTCCAGCCCGACATGAAGAGCGCCGGCATCGGCGCCGGGCTGATCGCCGGCGTAGTGGCGCTGGTGTGGCTGGGCAGCGGCTTCTTCATCGTGCAGGAAGGCCACCAGGCCGTGGTCACGTCGTTCGGCAAGTTCAGCCACACGGTCGACGCCGGCTTCCAGTGGCGCATGCCGTACCCGTTCCAGGCGCACGAGACGGTGGCGGTGACGCAGCTGCGCTCGGTCGAGGTGGGGCGCAACACCGTGGTGCAGGCGACCGGACTGCGCGACTCGTCGATGCTCACGCAGGACGAGAACATCGTCGACATCCGCTTCACGGTGCAGTACCGCCTGAAGGACGCCTTCAAGTACCTCTACAACAACAAGGCGCCCGACGACGAGGTGGTGC
>CAZFET010000549.1:0-1676 GCA_964517545.1 uncultured Burkholderiaceae bacterium | reverse complement strand
TCGGTGGCGTCGCGCTACGACGTGATGAACGACCTGATGTCGCTCGGCCTGCACCGCGCGTGGAAGGCCTACACCGTGGCCGTGGCCGCGGTGCGCGAGGGCGACCGCGTGCTCGACATCGCCGGCGGCACGGGCGACCTCGCGCGCGCCTTCGCACGCCGCGCCGGCGCGAGCGGCCTGGTCGTGCACACCGACATCAACGAAGCCATGCTGCGCCGCGGCCGCGACCGGCTGACCGACGAAGGCCTGGTGCTGCCCACCACGATCTGCGACGCCGAGTCGCTGCCGTTTCGCAGTGGCAGCTTCGACGTGGTGAGCGTGGCCTTCGGCCTGCGCAACATGACGCACAAGGAGCGGGCGCTGGCCGAGATGGCGCGCGTGCTGCGCGACGGCGGCCGGCTGCTGGTGCTGGAGTTCTCGCGCGTGGCCGAGCCGCTGCAGAAGGCCTACGACTGGTACTCGTTCAACGTGCTGCCGCGACTCGGGCGCTGGGTCGCCGGCGACGCCGACAGCTACCGCTACCTCGCCGAGTCGATCCGCATGCACCCGGCGCAGGCCGAGCTGAAGGCCATGATGAAGGGCGCGGGCTTCGGCCACGTGGACGTGCACAACCTGAGCGCCGGCGTGGTGGCGCTGCACGTCGGCATCCGCTGCTGATCGGCCGGCGCCGCGCTGCCCCGCGCGAGGGCCGCGCCAGGGCCGCGCGGTGGTCCGCTCGAAGGTCGCGCGAGCGTGCCGCCGCGACGCCGGCCGCCCGGGTTTCAAGCCCCGATTCCGAGGCTCTCCCCCTCGGGCGGACCCCCGACTGGGGTGGATGTCGCGCACACCCCCGCCGCTACACTCGTCGCCTGTCGGGTGCATCCCCGGCGCGGCGCCCGCCGCGCCATTCGTCTCGACGGGAGTTGGGGTTCCAGCGATGGGTCTTTTCCAGTTCCTCCGCACCTCGTTGCTGGCCTTCGCGGGCCTGCTGCCGATGGTCGACGCGGCGCTCGCGCAGGGCGCGACGCAACCGGTGCGCAACGAGTACATCCTCGGCGCGGGCGACGTGATCCGCGTCACCGTCTACCAGAACCCCGACCTCACGCTCGAGACCCGCGTGTCCGAGGCCGGCGTCATCTCCTATCCGCTGCTCGGCTCGGTGCGCGTGGGCGGCCAGACCGTCACCGAGGTGGAGAAGCGCATCGCCGACGGGCTGCGCTCGGGCAACTTCGTGAAGCAGCCGCAGGTCACCGTGCTCGTCATGCAGGTGCGCGGCAACCAGGTGTCGGTGCTCGGCCAGGTGGGCCGCCCGGGTCGCTACCCGCTCGAGGTGGCCGACATGCGGCTGTCCGACGTGCTCGCGATGGCCGGAGGCGTGGCGCCCGGCGGGGCCGACCTGGTGGTGGTGGCCGGCACGCGCAACGGCCAGCCGTTTCGCGCCGAGATCGACCTGGCGCGCGCCATCGGCGCGGGCAACCGCCCGGGCGGCGACATCCAGGTGGTCAACGGCGACGTGATCTGGGTCGATCGCGCGCCGACGGTCTACATCTACGGCGAAGTGCAGCGGCCCGGCGCCATCCGCCTGGAGGGCGGCATGACGGTCATGCAGGCGCTGGCCTCCGGCGGCGGCCTCGCCCCGCGCGGCACCGAGAAGGGCATGCGGGTCCACCGTCGCGGCGCCGACGGCAAGGTCCAGG
>CAZFET010000548.1:1248-1683 GCA_964517545.1 uncultured Burkholderiaceae bacterium | reverse complement strand
TAATTTGCTCGCGCGCGGCTATCGTTTCAGCGTTAGGCAGCAAGCTGCGCCGCACTTGATTGGAGCTTACGGGCGAGGAAGTTGCGCTCAGGCGCGCTCGCGCTCAATTCGAGCGCCCGGCGATAATTGGCCGCCGCGGTCGCATAGTCTTCGAGCTGCGCATGGAACTCGGCCAACACGGCATAAAAGAGGTAATAAGCTTTGATCTTTTTCTGCTGCGAAATCTGCGCGACTGCCGCCAGACCGGCGCGCGGGCCGTGCACCTGAGCGACCGCGATGGCGCGATTGAGCGCGATGACCGGCGAATGATTCACCTGCACTGCACTGCATGCGATTATGTGCGGTGCACGTTTCGCAACAACAGCGGCACGAAGTCGGCCTGCGCCGACTGTTTCGCAGTCGACGGAGGTCGGCTTTGTGTATCGGTTGGTGCAG
>CAZFET010000548.1:0-1238 GCA_964517545.1 uncultured Burkholderiaceae bacterium | reverse complement strand
ATTTCAAAGGCGCTGATAATAGCCATCTTGGTGACGTCCGGGTGCTGGTCGTAGAGGGCGAGGATGCGCGGCCAGTCCGTCGCGGCGTAATCCGTCGCTGTGCAATGGCAAGCGGCAATCCCGGCTTGCAGATGAAATTCGCTGACCTCATCGCCCGCTGCTGCGCGGGTTAAATGAAGTAGCCCTTGCGCGATCAAGTCTCGCTTCCAATCGGAGCGATCTTGTTCCTGCAAAAGCAGAATATTGCCGGCGGCATCAACGCGCGTGGATAAACGCGCGGCGGCCAGCAGCATCAGCGCCAGCAGCGCGTGCGTCTTCGGCTGATCGCCCACCGGATGCGCTGCCAGCAAGCTGGTCAAGCGGATGGCTTCCTGGCACAACTCTTCACGCACCAGGCTCTCGCCTTCTGAGGCTTTGTAGCCTTCATTGAAGAGCAGATAGAGCGCGTGTTGCACCGAGTCGAGCCGCCGCCGCAACTCTGCGCCCGCGGGTATTTCAATAGGCAGGTCGGCCTCGCGGAGCTTTTGTCTGGCGCGCACCAGTTGTTTGGCCAGCGCCGCTTCGGAGGTCAGAAAGGCACGACTGATTTCAGCGACGCTGAAGCCGCAGAGCGTCTTGAGCGTGAGCGCGACCTGCGCTCCTGGCTGGAGCAACGGGTGGCAGCAGGCGAACATCATGCGCAACTGGTCGTCCTGAATCTCGTGCTCAGGAAACAACGCATCGAAACTGGCCGTGCCCAGCGTTCGCTGTTCGAGCCACTCGGCGACGGCCTGCTCTTTGTTTCTGATCTGCTCGGCGCGCCGGAGCTGATCGAGCGCGAGATGCTTGGCGACCTGCATCAGCCAGGCCGCCGGGTTGCGCGGAATCTCGCCGTAAGACCAGACCTGCAAGGCTCTGAGCAAAGCTTCTTGCACCAGGTCTTCGGCCAGTTCCAGATTGCCCAGCCCAAAGATTCTGGTCAGGATGGCGACGATCTTGCCCGCCTCGTGGCGGAACAGATGTTCGACCAGGCGCGGGACTTCTACGTTTGGCAGCGGCTCGCTGGGTGGGAACACATCAGTTTTCATGCCTGGCCCAAGCGACTGCCGGTGATGACCGGCCTGACTTCGACTATCCCGCCCAGACTCAGGATGGGGCAGCCCTGCGCGATCACGACCGCATCATCCAGGTTGGCGGCGCGAATCATCATAAAGCCGACGATGATCTCCTTTGATTCCATAAAAGGCCCGTCCGAGACG
>CAZFET010000547.1:326-1689 GCA_964517545.1 uncultured Burkholderiaceae bacterium | reverse complement strand
ATGAATCAAGTACTCGAATTGGGCGAACTGGAACATTTCACTCCCGTACCCCATGTGCCCGCGTGGTTGTTGGGTGTAACCAACCTGCGCGGCGATATTGTTTCAGTCGTAGACCTGCGCGTGCTGCTCGGGTTGGAAGCGGCTGACGTCGCAGCCAACAATTTGTTGGTGGTCGAGACGCGCGCGGGCGATTTGATGACCGGCTTGCTGGTTGAACGTGTCCAGGAGATGGCCAGCGTGCCACCGAGCAAAATTCAAACGCTGGAGGGATTGCCGGGAGATAGTTTGACGCCCTACACCTGTGGCGTTTACACGCACGGCAATAGGCTGTTGAGCATCCTTGATTTGGAGGGCTAATTGCGTTCGCTCACGCTCACCCCTTGAACTGTTATACCTGGCGGCACTAAACCAGTCATCCAGTCCCCTTTTTCTACTTACTAGGTTCCCCCGGTTCGACATTCGATTTAAGCGAAACTGTCATGCGTCCTTCAGGCGCGGCTTTGATCAGCCTGGTTCGCATAGAGGAAGTGTTATGCGATTGAGATCAATTCAACTCAAGTTTGTCTGTTGGGTCGGATTGTGCCTGGTCTTGGCGAGCGCTGTCTTCATTGGCTTCTCTGCCTATATTGCCAGGACGAGCGCGCTTGAAAACGCGCAGCGCGAAGCCACAGGCCGCGTGCGCATTGAAGCCGCGCGTGTCAGCGCAGAGTTGGAAAACGCGCTCAGCGTAACCCGCACGCTGGCGCAAACGCTGATCACGCTAAAAGAAGCAACTGCTTTGGCCGGACGCGCTGCTGCGAACTCAGACGAACGATTCAATTCCATTTGGAGTCGGGACAAAGACGGGCGGCTCAAATTGGCAGTAACCTCAACCGGAGACGAAGACATTGCAGATTGGTACCAAACGCCCAAACAAACCTTGCGTGAAGCCATCAGCGAACCCTACTACGTGCAGGACAGACAGGCGCTGAAGTTTACGCTCTCCGTGCCTATCGTCAGTGGCGGGCGTTTCCTCGGCATAGTAGGCGCAGACCTCGAGCTGGATTTCTTGCAGAAACTGGCCGACGAATTGAACCTGTATCAACGCGCAGGCAAACTCTTGCTGCTGAGCAATAAGGGCCTCATCACGGGCGCCACCGGGCGGGCCGACCTCGTCAATAAACCCTTGTCGCAAGCCTATCCCGAATTGGCGGCTGACTTGAACAACATCAAAGTCGGCAAAGAGTCGGTCGAATTCACTCCTGCAAATCTGAAAGTGCTCCTGCCGCTAACGGTCGGGCAGACCGGCACACCGTGGGCGGCGTTGGTGTTGATTCCCCAAGCCGCCGTTACCGGCGCGGCGAGCAGGATTGTCTGGGGCCAT
>CAZFET010000547.1:0-316 GCA_964517545.1 uncultured Burkholderiaceae bacterium | reverse complement strand
GGGTTGACGTTGGTGGCGCTCGCGCTAGGAGTATTGTGGTATCTGGCTGGCCAGGTGGCGGCGCCGGTACGCTTGGCGGCGCAATTCGCCGAACGCATTGCCAATGGCCAGAGTGTGGAGCGGTTGCCCATAACGACACAGGATGAAACCGGGCGCTTGTTGCGAGCGATGAACAGTATGTTGGAAAGCAACAGCACGCTGGTGCAATCGCGCGAAGAGCGCGACAACATCCAACACGCGATTATGCGCTTGCTCGACGAAGTCAGCTCCGTCGCCGAAGGCGATTTGACGCGCGAAGCGGCAGTCACACCCGATG
>CAZFET010000546.1:0-1696 GCA_964517545.1 uncultured Burkholderiaceae bacterium | reverse complement strand
CTTCCTCGCCTGCGAGCGCGGCGTGAGCTTCGGCTACAACAACCTCGTATCCGACATGCGCGCGCTGGCCATCATGCGCGAGACCGGCGCGCCGGTCGTGTTCGACGCGACGCACAGCGTGCAGCTGCCCGGCGGCCAGGGCACCTCCAGCGGCGGGCAGCGCGAGTTCGTGCCGGTGCTGTCGCGCGCCGCGGTGGCGGTGGGCGTGGCCGGCCTGTTCATGGAGACCCATCCCGACCCGGCGAAGGCGCTGTCCGACGGCCCCAACGCCGTGCCGCTGAAGCACATGAAGGCACTTCTCGAGCAGCTCGTCGTGCTCGACCGCGTGGTCAAGCGCCAGCCGCTGCTCGAGCACGACTTCTCCTGTTGAGGCCACCGCCATGACCGCACCCGCCTACCTGATCGTCGAGATGCACATCACCGACCCCGAGCGCTACAAGCAGTACCTGGCCGAGGCGCCGGCGGCGGTGAAGGCGCACGGCGGCGAGTACCTCGTGCGCGGCGGCCGCCGCGAGACGCTCGAAGGCGACTGGCAGCCGCACCGCGTGGCGCTGCTGCGCTTCCCGAGCTACGAGCAGGCCAAGGCCTTCTACGACGGCGAGCACTACACGCGCGTGCGCCAGCTGCGCGCCGGCACCACCGAGTACTTCAACATGGTCCTGGTCGAGGGCGTCACGGCCCCGGTCTGACCGCCCTTCACCACTCAGCGGAGAACATCGAATGAGCGCGATCGTCGACATCGTCGGCCGAGAGATCCTCGACAGCCGAGGCAACCCCACCGTCGAGTGCGACGTGCTGCTCGAGTCGGGCACCATGGGCCGCGCGGCCGTGCCGTCGGGTGCCTCGACCGGTTCGCGCGAGGCCATCGAGCTGCGCGACGGCGACAAGGCGCGCTACCTCGGCAAGGGCGTGCTGCGCGCGGTGGAGCACATCAACACCGAGATCAGCGAGGCCGTGCTCGGCCTCGACGCGAGCGAGCAGGCCTTCCTCGACAAGACCCTGATCGACCTCGACGGCAGCGAGAACAAGGGCCGCCTCGGCGCCAACGCGACCCTGGCCGTCAGCATGGCGGTGGCGCGCGCCGCGGCCGAGGAGTCGGGCCTGCCGCTGTACCGCTACTTCAGCGGCATGGGCGGGCTGATGCTGCCGGTGCCGATGATGAACGTGATCAACGGCGGCGCGCACGCGAACAACAACCTCGACCTGCAGGAGCTGATGATCATCCCGCTGGGCGCGCCGAGCTTCCGCGAGGCCGTGCGCTGGGGCGCGGAGACCTTCCACGCGCTGAAGAAGATCCTGCACGACAAGGGCATGAGCACCGCGGTCGGCGACGAAGGCGGCTTCGCGCCCAGCGTCGACAGCCACGAGGCCGCGATCCAGCTCATCCTGCAGGCGGTCGACAAGGCCGGCTACACCGCCGGCGAGCAGATCGCGATCGGGCTCGACTGCGCGTCGAGCGAGTTCTTCAAGGACGGCCGCTACCAGCTCGACGGCGAGGGCCTGTCGCTCGGCGCGGGCGAGTGGGCCGACATGCTGGCCGCGTGGTGCGACAAGTACCCGATCGTCAGCATCGAGGACGGCATGGCCGAAGGCGACTGGGACGGCTGGAAGTTGCTGACCGAGCGCCTCGGCCGCAAGGTGCAACTCGTCGGCGACGACTTGTTCGTCACCAACACGAAGATCCTGAAGGAAGGCA
>CAZFET010000545.1:1134-1704 GCA_964517545.1 uncultured Burkholderiaceae bacterium | reverse complement strand
AGCTGGCGTACCATATCAAAATCTTATTCATCTCTATTTGCAAGACTGTGCTCATTCACAGAAAAAGCTCAAATTGAATTGGGCCTCGAAATAACAAAATAATTTTAAAGCAGAACATTCGTTTTCAGGATCTTCCCGACCTTCATTTGTAAGGGGCGGCGGCCGCCAGCACCCCCGGGGGCTGTAAACGGCCGCCGGCCAGTGCTCAGGCGAAATTGAGAATCATGCTGTCGTTGGCGCGGTAGGCCTCGTCCCCCAGGCCGGCCGCGTCCGCCACATACCACGGCACAGCCATGCCCGAACGATGCCGCCGGTAGTTGACGAAGGTGCGCCCATCGATGCGCACCTTCATGCCCGGCAACGGCGCCTTCAGCGGCACGACCACATGCGTCGCGGCGAACCGCGCGCTCAATTCCCCCAGGCCGAGCGCCCCCGCCTCCCGGCCGATGTCCACCTCTAAATAGTGCCTGGCATCCGGGGCAATGCGATCCCCATATTGCCGGCCGATACGATCGAGCAACGTTGTCAACTGCGCGTCCACATCCACTCCCCTTCCAAGTGAGAACATCA
>CAZFET010000545.1:0-983 GCA_964517545.1 uncultured Burkholderiaceae bacterium | reverse complement strand
TAACGGTCCATTGAGAGGCCATCCCCACCACCGAATAACTTTTTACCGGAATTATGCGCACGTCCGCCTTACGCCATTAATTACCGCAAAACCCGGACATTTCCCCCTTCCCGACTTCTCTGACCTGTCAAGGATAGGCAATCCCCACCCGAATAAAATGATTTGATTTATCAGCAAGATGCAGTTTATAAAACTATCGAATCACGACAGAGCCGCTCCATCAGACACAAGCAACCCGCAGCCCCGCCTTTGCCGTCCTATCGCAATCACCGCAAAAAGCGGAAAGCCGGTCAATAATAATGTTATGTGTAGTTATGGATAAGCCAAACACTATATTTAAGTATTTTTCAGAAGAACGAATTGACTTATTAAAAAATGGTCTAATTCGCTTCACCCAACCGAAGGACTTCAATGATCCTTTCGAAACATTTCCATATTTTCTTCCCATGGGGCCACACAATGTCATCGACGTTTATGCAGAAAACTTCGATTCCGACCCATCATACTATGAAAGAATATTGGAAGAGACTATGACGGGAGATCCAAGATTTAAATCAATGTCTCAACAAGTGCAAAATTTGATGAGACAATTTGCGAACGAACAATTAAAGATACTGAAGCCAAAGATTTCTTTACAGGTCAAAAATATTTTCCAATCTGCAATGAAGTTTGAAGGTACAATCAGGCCCTTGATGATAGAAACGGTTTTACAATCTATCAATATGGCTTTTGGTATTTTATGTTTCACTCAAAGGAACGATAACCTTCTTATGTGGTCACATTATTCCAATAGTCATAAAGGCTTTGTTTTGGAATTTTTTCCTGATCACAGTTTTTTTGACCAAAGAAATACCAAAAATCAAATAGCGGGACACTTGAAGGAAGTTCGATATTCCAAAAGAAGGCCAGAATTTTGCTTTTTCGATTCCGATTTATCACAAACTGAAGTGATGGAAAATTGGATTAATAATCTCATCTGGGTT
>CAZFET010000544.1:0-1710 GCA_964517545.1 uncultured Burkholderiaceae bacterium | reverse complement strand
CGGCCGATGTTTTTAAGTCCTGGCTGGCTGATTTTTTGGAAAAAGATATTTTTGAGGAAATCGGCCACAGAGAGACCGCTATAGGCCTTGGCCCAGCCAGAGGTGGGCAGCACATGATTGGTGCCGGAAGCATAGTCGCCAGCCGCGACCGGGCTGTACGGCCCGATAAAAACCGAACCGGCATTTTTGATTTTGTTAAGATATTTGTCAGGTTTTTCAACATTCAAAGCCAAATGTTCTGGCGCATAGAGATTTGCAAAGGCAATTGCTTCCTCAACTGACTCGGCAATAACGGACAACAGATTTTTGAGAATTATTTGTTTGCTAACAAGAGTGTTGTGTTGCCCAGTTATCTCTTTTTCAACCCTCACTGCCAAGGATTTGCTGTTTGTTACTAAGACCGCCTGAGAATCCTGGCCATGCTCAAGCTGTGAAAGAAGATCGGCCGCTACAAAAGCAGGGTTTGCCTTGTCATCAGCAATAATCAAAATCTCTGAGGGCCCGGCCGGCAAATCAATGGCCGCGCCTTCCGGATCAATTGAAACCAGCATTTTAGCGGCCGTAACATATTGATTGCCCGGACCGAATATCTTATCCGCTTTGGGAACACTCTCTGTGCCGTAAGCCATCGCGGCAATGGCCTGAGCTCCGCCAATTTTGAAAATCTTTGTTATGCCAGCTATTCTTGCGGCAAAAAGCATTACCGGGCCAATCTTACCGTCTTTGTCCGGCGGAGTGCACATAACAATCTCTTTACAGCCGGCCAGTTTAGCCGGGATACCCAACATCAAAACAGTAGAAAACAGGCCCTTGGGAGTATAAAGCCCGACTCTGTCAATTGGTCGTGCCTCTCGCCAGCATTTTACTCCGGGCATAGTTAAAACAGGACTTTCTTTTACTTGTTCTAACACTGATTTGACTTGAGGAAATACCTCATCAAATTTAATAGCCCTTCTTTCAAGAAGCTTTTCCTGAGTTTTCTGTGAGATTTTTGACCAACAATAAACTCGCATCATATTTTGCACATCATATTTTAAATTCAACTTTTGAATTCAATCTGAGACAAATTTTAAAAATTTTAGCCCGTTTCCTTATTACGCATTATCTTAATAAATTCACCTAGGTGAAATTATTAATATTAAGTGGCTCTTGTTTCTGCTTTTCTAATTATTAAGAATTGTATAAGAATTATAATAAAGAACTGGTTTTCCTTGCTTTGTTTTTGCCCCAAAAAGCAAGGAAATTGTCTATAAAGTTTTGCGGAGAACGTTCATCTTCAAGAAAACTGGAAAGCGCCCAAGCGCAGCAAAAAACAATATGATAGGGCTCTTGTTTTTCAAGCCGAGCTCTAAAATAAGCTGGGTGTTCAGTATTAATCCAAATTCTATTCTCGCCCATACGGGCTAAAGAGAACTCTCCTCCCCTGTTCTCAAAACTAATAGTTAAAGCCGGCCCTTTTTTTTCCTCCTCACCCGGCTGAATCTCCCCCTTTACTCTTGGGCCCTGTTTTTCTTCTTGGGTAACTGGAACAGGGACTGAGTTACTTTTTTCCTCTTCTTTTCCATCTCTAATTATTCCCACTAAAGAAGAGGCCTCAGTACCCGAGAAGCCCTCTTTTTTTCTCAACCGCTTAATACCCAACAAAGGCACTAATTCCGGAAAATCAACCAATAGCTCTCTTAATGTTCTTTCTATATCTTTAGCCAGGCC
>CAZFET010000543.1:0-1711 GCA_964517545.1 uncultured Burkholderiaceae bacterium | reverse complement strand
GCAGCTTGCAGCCGCTGATCGCGGCGAACTGGCAGTAGCGGCACGGCAGTAGCGGGGACGGCGGCGCGCGGCGAAAGGGCGGAGGCAAGCTCCGTCAGCACCAACCCGTCGGCTCCTCGAGGCAGCGGAGGTGCACTCGTCGTGCCGCCACCGTCGCCGCTGCACCGCGGGCGGCGGCGATCAACGCGTCTTCGACTTGCGGCTCGATGCCGCCGGCTTGCTCGCGCGCGAGGACGACGGCTTGGCCGTCGCCTTGGCGCGCGCCTTCTGCGCGACGTAGACGACGATGGTCTGGCCGGGCTTGAAGCTCGCGCCGGGCGACACTTCGTTCCACTGCGCCACCTGCGCGGCGCTCACGCGGTAGCGGCGCGCCACGGCCGCGACGCTGTCGCCCTTCTTGCCGGCCTTGAACGCCACGCGGCGCGCGGGCGGCGCGTCGGGCGCGAAGGCGATCATCGCGTTGTCGGCGATGTGCTCGGCCACGTCGTGCAGGCGCTGGCCGTTGCGCGGCACGAGCAGGGTGGAGCCGGCCTTGATGGACACGCGCGGCGGGATGCGGTTGACCTCGCGCAGCTCGTCCTCGCTCATGCCGACCTGCTTGGCGGCTTCGGCCGGGCGCATGGTCTTCGGCGCGACCCACGCGGTCCAGCTCGCGAGCGGGCCCTTGTGCGCGGGCAGCGCGCGCACGAAGGTGTTGGCGTTGTCGTAGGGCAGCAGGATGCGCGGCGTGCCGGCGGCCAGGATGACCGGCTTGTTCATCTGCGGGTTCAGCGCCCTGAACTCGTCGAGGTCGATCTCCGCGAGCTTCGCGGCGAGCGTGACGTCGATGTCGCGCTCGATCGGCACGGTCAGGAAGTACGGGTGGTTCTCGATCACCGGCAGGCTCAGCGAGAACGCCTCGGGGCGCGCCACGATGTTCTTGACCGCCTGCAGCTTGGGCACGTAGTTCGCCGTCTCGCGCGGCATGCGCAGGCTGAGGTAGTCGGTGGGCTTGCCCGCGCGGCGGTTCTTCGCGATCGCGCGCTGCACGCTGCCTTCGCCCCAGTTGTACGCGGCCAGCGCGAGGTGCCAGTCGCCGAACATGCCGTGCAGCTTGGCCAGGTAGTCGAGCGCCGCGCGCGTGGACGCGAGCACGTCGCGGCGGTCGTCGCGGAAGACGTTCTGCGTCAGGTCGAACACGCGACCGGTCGACGGGATGAACTGCCACATGCCCGACGCGCGTGCCACCGACATGGCCTGCGGATTGAACGCGCTCTCGATGAAGGGCAGCAGCGCCAGCTCGGTGGGCATGCCGCGGCGCTCGATCTCCTCGACGATGTGGAACAGGTAGCGGCTCGAGCGCTCGGTCATGCGCTGCACGTAGTCGGGCCGCGACGCGTACCAGCGTTCCTGCGCGCGCACGAGGCCCGTATCGAGATCGGGCATCGCGAAGCCGGCGCGGATGCGCACCCACACGTCGATGCGCGCGAGCTTGTCGTCGAGGTCGACGCGCACGTCCGGGCGCAGCGGGTCGGTGGCTTCGGGTGCCGGCGCGCCGTCGGCCGCCGCTGCGCTGGCCGCCGCAGCGGGTGCGGTGGCGGCGCTCGCCGTCGTGGCCGTGGTGGATGCGGACGTGGTGGACGTCGCTGCCGACGCCGCCGCGGCAGGTGCCGACGCGGCGCAGGAGACCGCCGCGGTGGCGTCGTTGGCGGCGGGGTCGGCCGAAGCGGGC
>CAZFET010000542.1:0-1715 GCA_964517545.1 uncultured Burkholderiaceae bacterium | reverse complement strand
GAGGATATTGCGCTTGCCCTGCAGCACCAGCCCGCCCACCCCATCCTCGACCTCGACCAGCGCCGCCCCTTCGGTCTGCAAGAGCAGCCGGCCCTTGTCCGGCGGCCCTGCGGGGGGCGCCCCGGCCACGTGCCGGCCCTCGCGCGCGCCTTCGGGTTCTCGTGGAGCGCCACGCCCAAGGGCTTCGACCACGTCACGCAGGCGAGCATCGTCGACGCGCAGGGCACGATCCGCCACCAGGTCTACGGCGACACGATCGAGGCGCCGTTCTTCGTCGGCCCGCTCAAGGCCGTGATCGCCGGCGAGGCGGCCGAGCGGCTCACGCTCGACAACCTGTGGCTCAAGGTCAAGCTGTACTGCACGGTGTACGACCCGGCCTCCGGGCGCTACCGGCTCGACTACTCGCTGTTCTTCGAGATATTCGCCGGCGCGAGCGTGCTGGGCGCGCTGGCGTGGGTGATCCTGCGCGAGCTGCGCCGCTCGAAGTCCCGCGGCGCGCGCGGCGCCGGCGGCAACGGCGGCGTGCCGCGGCGCGCGGGCGGGCGGCCGTGAACGCCGTGGCCGTCGCGCTCGAGGCGCAAGGCGCGCGCGAGTCGACCCCGCGCGCCGAGCGCCTCGTGCGCGCGGCCGAACGCGCGCTCGATCGCGTGTTCGGCGCGCACGCCAATCCGCTGCGCCGGCTCGGCGCGCTCGCGACCTGCCTGCTCGGCTGGGTGCTCGTCAGCGGGCTGTACGTCTACGTCTTCTACGAGACCAGCGTCGACGGCGCGTACCGCTCGGTGCAGGCGCTCGGCGAGGTGCAGCCGTGGGCCGGCGGACTCATGCGCAGCCTGCACCGCTACGCATCCGACGCCCTGGTCATCGTCACCGCGCTGCACGTCGCGCGCGAGTGGATGCTCGGGCTCTTCCGCGACTTCCGCGCGTACTCGTGGTGCAGCGGCGTGCCGCTGCCGTGGCTGCTCGTCGCGTCGGGCCTGGTGGGCTACTGGATGGTGTGGGACCAGCGCGCGCTGTACGTCGGCACGTCGGCGCTCGAATGGGTCGGCGCGCTGCCCGGCGTCGGCAGCGCCGCCGTGCGCAACTTCGTCGACGCGAGCGCGCTGACCGACCGGCTGTTCAGCCTGCTGTCGTTCCTGCACATCGGCGTGCCGCTGCTGCTGCTCGCGGCGCTGTGGGCGCACGTGCTGCGCCTCGCGCGGCCGGCGGTGCTGCCCGGGCGCTCGCTCGCCGTCGGGTTGAGCGCCGCGCTGCTCGCGCTGTCGATCGTGCTGCCGGCCACGTCCATGGCGCCGGCCGACCTGTCGCAGGCGCCGCAGCGCATCGAGCTCGACTGGTTCTATCTCGGCGTGCTGCCGCTGGCCGACCGTGCGCCGCTCGCGACGTGGGCGCTGCTCGCGGCGGGCACCGCGCTGCTGCTCGGGCTGCCGTGGCTGCGCCGGCCGGGCCGCGCCGCCGCGAAGCCCGCGGCCGCCGTGGTCGATCCGGCGCGCTGCAACGGCTGCTCGCTGTGCGTGGCCGACTGCCCCTACGAGGCGGTGGTGATGGCGCCGCACGCGAACGGCCGACCCGGCGTGCGCATGGCGGTGGTCGATGCCGGCCGCTGCGCGGACTGGGGCATCTGCGCCGGCGCGTGCCCGTCGGCCGCGCCGTTCCGGCGAGGCGCGCCGTTCGCGACCGGCAGTGACCTGCCGCAGCGACCGCTCGCCGTGCTGCGT
>CAZFET010000541.1:0-1724 GCA_964517545.1 uncultured Burkholderiaceae bacterium | reverse complement strand
TACGAGTGTTCATCTCCATGAAGTAGAAGTTGCCGTCGGGTTCGACGAGAAATTCTATCGTACCAGCCGAGTGGTATCCTACAGCATCGGCGGCGAGGATGGAAGCCGCTGCCATTTTGCGGCGCGTCTCTTCCGAGATTCCCGGCGACGGTGACTCCTCAATCAACTTCTGATGGCGGCGCTGAACGGTGCAATCGCGTTCGCCGAGATGGACAACGTTGCCGCGCGAGTCGCCAATGACTTGAAACTCAACATGGCGCGGGTGTTCGATGTACTTCTCGATGTACACGGCTGCATTGTTGAATGCCAACTTGGCTTCGCTCTGCGCCGCGAGAACCAACATTTCGAGATCGCCGGGGTCGCGGCAGATGCGCATGCCACGTCCGCCGCCGCCGCCCGCTGCCTTGATGATCACTGGGTAGCCGATCTCCTTGGCGGCGAGCAGCCCCGCCTGAGGATCGGCGATCGGGCCATCAGAGCCTGGGAGAATCGGGACTCCGGCTTCCTGCATGGTCTGGCGGGCCACGGCCTTATCGCCCATGCGACGAATGGTCTCGGGAGTTGGGCCGATGAACGTTAATCCACAGTCGGCGCAGATTTGCGCGAAGTCCGCATTCTCGGCCAAGAACCCGTAACCAGGGTGCACGGCATCGGCGCCGGTCACTTCGGCAGCAGCAACGAGGCGCTTGGGATCGAGGTACGACTGTGACGGCGGCGCCGGACCGATGCAGACATCTTCGTCGGCAAATCGCACATGCAGCGATTCACGGTCGGGCTCGGAGTATATCGCAACAGTCGGAATGCCCAACTCGCGGCAGGCACGGATGATGCGGAGGGCGATTTCGCCGCGATTGGCGATCAGAACTTTTTTGAACATGTGGTCTCGGGATAAATCCGGAAAACCTGCGCTTAACTGTCGGAACGATCATCGTCGTCGTCGTCATCGGCCTCGTACTCGAGTTCTTCCTCATCCACTTCGGCAACCTCGAACTCGTGTTCTTCGGCGCAGGTCTTGGAGCAGTACACGTGCTTTTTCCGACGTACCGGTGTTCCTTCGATCTCGATTCCGCAGTAATCGCACACTTGCATGGCCTAATCCTACCTTGTGATCCTGATCCAGAGTCTGCTATGGCACGTTTCAGCCCGCCGGGGTCCCCTGCCTAATCCGATTCCGGAGTGCTCACCCTTAGCAAGGATAAGACATTCCACGGCGGGAGCGCAATGGCGGCGAAATATCCTCTGGGCGGACAGAAGTCAAACAGAAAAAGAAAGCGCCGTGCCCGAGTATCGGGCACGGCGCCAAGGGACCGTCTAAACTGCGTGTTAGCGCATTGTGTTTTGCTGCTCAAACTCGCGCCAGCCACGGTCGGCGGCGCCGACGATTCCGCGCAAGCGCAGCTCGAAGTCTTCCGGACTTGAGGCAGCGGCAATTGCGGTGTCGTAAGAAATGACATTCTGCCGGTACCAGCGCATGATCGACTGGTCAAACGTCTGCATACCGTACTGCGTTACACCACTCTCAATGAGGTCGTGGATTAGGCCCGTCTTTTCCGGATCAAGGATCGCCTCGCGAATAGCGGCTGTACCGATCATAACCTCAATCGCAGGAACTCGTCCTGGACCATCGCAACGCGGCAACAGACGTTGCGAAACAACAGCGTGCAGGGTGCCGGCGAGCATCAGGCGAATCTGCTGATGTTGATGCGGTTGGAAGAATGAAATGA
>CAZFET010000540.1:1342-1729 GCA_964517545.1 uncultured Burkholderiaceae bacterium | reverse complement strand
CAATAAAAAACTTTTTATTCTCAATGGTTCGGCTTGCTATTCCTTTTTTTTAATTCATCTTTTAACTATGCTCAGTCAAAGGAATAGCAAGTTGAGTACAACTTTATCGCAAATAAATTGTTGATATTCTAACTATTAAAATTAACCGGGTTAAAAAAATACCAAGCGAAACTTGCCGACGAACAAATTTCGCCAAAGACAAACTTAATTATCAAATTATAATCCAATCCAATTTTTCGCTAACTACCCAACACTATACCAAGCTCAACTTGTTATTCCTTTTTATAAAAATTTATAAATACTTTCTCCCCTTCAACCCTTTCGGAAAATAGTCTTGATTTTCATTGTAATCAAAATCTGGACTATATTTATAATCTTTACCATAGC
>CAZFET010000540.1:0-1332 GCA_964517545.1 uncultured Burkholderiaceae bacterium | reverse complement strand
TAAATTTGGTCGGCGCGTTGCGCAAGTGTATCGGCACGCCTTCGTTGGGGAAATTTTTTATATCTTGTTGGACTTGTTGATAAGCGGTATACAATTTATTACTCTTGGGCGATTTGGCCATATAGACTACCGCCTGAGCCAGATTGACACTGCATTCTGGCACGCCGATCAAATGACAAGCTTGATAAGTAGCCACGGCCTGAGTTAGCGCTTGAGAATTAGCAATACCAATATCCTCAGAGGCAAAACGAATTAAACGTCGCGCGATATATAAAGGATCTTCCCCACCCTCTAGCATTCGTCCCATCCAGTACAATGCCGCATCAGCATCGCCGCCACGCATACTTTTGTGCAAAGCTGAAATAATATTATAATGCTGATCACCAGCTCGATCATAAAGTAGATGTGTTTTTTGCAGAGCTTGTTCAATATCTTTTTTATCTATTTTAATCAAATTATTTTTTAACTTTTTTGCAGTCGCTACACTCAACTCCAAGGCGTTATAAGCTACCCGCGCGTCACCATTGGCTATATTCGCTAAATATTCTAAAGTTGCTTTTTCAATCTGAATATTAAAAATACCCAAACCCTTTTTTTCATCTTTTAAAGCTTTTTCCAAAAGATTAATAATATTTTTGACACTCAATGATTCCAAAACAAAAACTCGGCAACGCGAAAGCAAAGCCGAATTAACTTCAAAAGATGGATTTTCAGTAGTAGCGCCAATTAAAATTATCGTACCATTTTCCACACTGGGCAAAAGAGAATCTTGTTGTGATTTATTCCAACGATGAATTTCATCAATAAACAAAATAGTTTTTTTACTATTAAGTTTAACTAGTTCTCTAGCCCGCGCTACCACTTCACGCAACTCTTTTACGCCGCTAGAAATTGCCGAAAATGGAACAAAAACAGAATTAGTTTTGAGCGCAATAATACGAGCCAAAGTAGTTTTGCCACTACCAGGTGGTCCCCATAAAATAATTGACGGTAAGTTATCCTGCTCAATCGCTTTTCGCAAAATAGCGTCTTTACCAATCAACTTTTCCTGCCCCACGTAATCATCAAAACCCACCGGCCGCATCCGATCAGCCAGTGGCGCATTTTTTTTGATGTTTTGCTCAAATAAATCCATACGAGTAAGCGCCAAATTCAAAATTACAAATCACAAATTAATTTTAACGTTCTACAAATACAAAAAAATTATTTAAAAAAATTTGAATTTTTAATTTATTTAGAATTTGTAATTTTTAATTTGTAATTTAATAATATTGCATCAAAACTTTCAAAAATAAAAAGCGCAAATCCCCACATTATTAGCTAATTTTTACT
>CAZFET010000539.1:0-1731 GCA_964517545.1 uncultured Burkholderiaceae bacterium | reverse complement strand
AGCGTCCTCTCGTTAATCCGCCGCGGTCCCGGCGGCGAAGCGTTCGTCGTCGTCGTCGCCAACTTCACGCCGGTGGTGCACACGGGATCGCGCTTCGGCGTGCCGCAGCCGGGGCTGTACCGCGAGGTGCTGAACACCGACTCGCACCACTACGGCGGCGGCAACGTCGGCACGCCGTTCGGCGAGGCGCGCGCCGAGAACCACGAATGCCACGGGCGGCCCTACTCGGTGGTCCTCACCGTCCCGCCGCTGGCCACGGTGTTCCTCGAGTGGAAGGCCGATTGAGCACTCCAACAATGACGACACCTCGATCACCGTTCGGGCCGAGCCGCCGTCGCGCACGATGGAAAGCTCGATGAGCATGACCGTCGAGCCCGGCCGGCCGTGGCCGATGGGCGCGAGCGTGCGCGACGGCGGCGTGAACGTCGCCGTGTACTCGCAGCACGCGCAGGCCGTCGAGCTGTGCCTGTTCGACGCCACCGGCACGCAGGAGCGGCAGCGCCTGCGCCTGCCCGGCCGCACGCACGACGTGTTCCACGGCTTCGTGCCCGGCGCCGGCGCGGGTCTCGTCTACGGCCTGCGCGCGCACGGCCCGTGGCAGCCCGAACGCGGCCACCGCTTCGACGCGCGCAAGCTGCTGCTCGACCCGTGGGCGCGCGAGATCGTCGGCCGCTTCGAGTGGCGCGCCGAACACCTGGTGCACGGCCTCGACAACGGCGCGCACGCTCTGAAGGCGCGCGTGATCGACGAGCGCGGCGAGCCGCTCCTCGACACGCGCCCGCACGTGCCGGCCGGCGACACGGTGATCTACGAGCTGCCCGTGCGCGGCTTCACGCGGCAGCACCCCGGCGTGCCCGAGCCGCTGCGCGGCACCTACGCCGGGCTGGCCAGCGATGCCGCCATCGCGCACCTGCGCCGCCTCGGCGTGACGACGCTGTGCCTGCTGCCCGTGCAGCAGCATCTCGACGAGCAGCGGCTCGTCGAGCGCGGGCTGGTCAACTACTGGGGCTACAACACCGTCGGCTTCTTCTGCCACGAGCCGCGCTACGCGGCCGGCCGCGCGCCGCGCGAGGAGTTCCGCGCGATGGTGCAGGCGCTGCACGCGGCCGGGCTCGAGGTGGTGCTCGACGTCGTGTTCAACCACACCGCCGAGACCGACGAGCACGGCCCGACCCTCGCGTGGCGCGGGCTCGACAACGCCGGCTGGTACCGCCTGCGCGACGACGACCCGGCGCGCTACGAGGACTGGGCCGGCTGCGGCAACGTGCTCGACCTGCGCCGGCCGCGCGTGCTGCAGTTCGTGATGGACAGCCTGCGCTGGTGGGCGACGCGCATGAACGTCGACGGCTTCCGCTTCGACCTCGCGCCGGTGCTCGCGCGCGGCGATCACGGCTTCGACGCCGCGCACCCGCTGCTGCGCGCGATCGCGCAGGACCCCGCGCTCGCGGGCCTGAAGCTGATCGCCGAGCCGTGGGATCTCGGTCCGGGCGGCTACCGGCTCGGCGAGTTTCCGCCCGGCTGGATGGAGTGGAACGACCGCTTCCGCGACACGGCACGCCGCTTCTGGCTCGGCGCCGCGCGCGACCGGGCGGTCACGCGCGGCGAGTTCGCGCTGCGCCTCGCCGCCTCGGCCGACGTGTTCCGCCCGCCCGGGCGCACGCCGGCCGAGTCGGTCCACTACGTGGTGCCGCACCCCGGCTTCACGCTCGCCGCCGCCCTGACCTTCGCCCG
>CAZFET010000538.1:1304-1737 GCA_964517545.1 uncultured Burkholderiaceae bacterium | reverse complement strand
AAGAGCAAAAACCGCAGCTAGCGGAAAGATGGCCAAGCTCCTAATCACCAACTTTTTCATCTTGAATCCTCTGAATAATTTCCTCCTTGCTTGGTCTCTTTGTCCGCACTGCACTTCTCGTTCTTGCGAACTAGCCGAAACGCGTTTCTAAATCCCGTGATTGCCCCCAGAATGAATCCTACTACCAACAGATAGGGGAAGGTATGAAAATAGCGGTCAGCCAGATAGCCGAGTCCTGCCCCCACCAGTACTGCCACCACCAGTTCGATTCCCGCCATACTGGCTTCCAGGTCACGGTAGAGATCCCATTTTTTACTCCTATGGCGTTGCTTGTCATTCATTGCTGGTTGCAGGTTGCGAGACTGTTGAAAAATCCATTTTCTGGATAGGCGGGGTTTTCTAACCCCGCCTAGCAACGGGACTGGAAAGTCCC
>CAZFET010000538.1:0-1294 GCA_964517545.1 uncultured Burkholderiaceae bacterium | reverse complement strand
GTGGTTAACTATGCTGAGGGAGTGGTCACGCCTTGGTCGCACCAAGAGCTCACCGATATCTTCTTTGAGGAAGCCGAGAAGATCGGATCTATATTAGTCACTGCCTTGCAGAATTTAGATGTATCGCAGGATACCTGTCATTGTAACACCTATAGAAAGCCAACGCTGCTCAAAGAATAGTTAGTGAGAATGACGAATGACTAAGGAATGACTGAAGACAAAGCACCAAATAACAAGCACCAAATAACAAACAAATTCCAATGACCAATATTTAAAATTCAAAACAAAGAGTTTCGATCATTGGACATTGTAATTTGGGATTTATTTGAGATTTGGGATTTGTAATTTGGAATTTATTGAGATTTCGACATTAGACATTAGACATTGACCCTCGTGGCCTCACTCCTTCTTCTTTCTCCACTGCTCAAATACTCCCAGGCGTCTCGCCAAATAATAACTGAGGAGTGCCAACCCCGAGATAATCACCAACTTGAGCATAGCCTTCTGTCTGGTACTGGCAAAAGAAAGCGCGGCGCCCGCGCTGAGCAAAATACACCAAACATATATGATGACGACCGTCTGGCGGTGAGTAAACCCATGGTGAAGAAGCTGATGATGGATGTGTCCACGATCGGCCTGGCTGAGTGGCTTATCGTGTCTCAGGCGCCGCAGGATAGCGAGAGCCGCGTCAAAAATAGGGACGCCCATGATCATCAAGGGAACCAGCAAGGAAAGAACCACCACGCTCTTCATAACACCCTGCAGGGTAATAACGCCTAACATGAACCCCAGAAACATGCTGCCGCTGTCCCCCATAAAGATTCTGGCGGGATTGAAATTATGAAAGAGAAATCCAATTGCGCTTCCGGCAAGGGCTATAGCAGGAAACGCCACGATATTCTGACCGGTCGAAAGAGCCGAGAAAAAGAGCGTGACCGCAGCAATAGAGGACACGCCGGCAGCCAGACCGTCCAGACCGTCAATAAAATTGATAGTGTTGATGAGGGTAAGCATCCAGAAAAGGGTTATGGGAATGGCGAGAGGACCGAGGACAATTAGCTGTTTACCCATAGGGTTTCCGATAAACTCAATCCGCATCCCAAAGGCAATGAGAATCGAGGAGGCTATAATTTGCCCTACAAGCTTAACGCCAGGAGAAAGGTCCCGAAGGTCATCGATTACGCCAACCGACAGCATAACCGATCCACCAATCAGAATCCCCCACATCTCCGGGGTGAATTTTTGATACCAGAGTAGGGCGACGCCAAAGGCAAGGAGAAGGCTGACATAAATA
>CAZFET010000537.1:1506-1753 GCA_964517545.1 uncultured Burkholderiaceae bacterium | reverse complement strand
CCAGTCGCGCAGCGGGCGGCCGTCGAGGCGGATGTCGCCGGCGGGCGGCTCGATGAAGCGCGGCAGCAGGTGCACCAGGGTCGACTTGCCGGCCCCGGACGGCCCGACCAGTGCCACCGTCTCGCCCGGGTGGAGGTCCAGGCTCACGCCGTCGAGCGCGGGCGGCTGGTCGTCGCGGTAGCGCACCGTCACCTCGTGAAGCTGCAGGTGGCCCACGGCGCGCACCGTGCCGGGGTCGTGCGAGCCG
>CAZFET010000537.1:0-1496 GCA_964517545.1 uncultured Burkholderiaceae bacterium | reverse complement strand
CTGCCCTCCGCGGCGCTCTGCCGCTCTGGCCGGGCGCCGCGGGGGGCCGGCGAGGTGGGTGCCGCCGGCCTCGACGGGGGTCTCCTCGATCAGGCGCACCGCGCGGTCGAGCGAGGCGAGGCCGCGGGTGATCGGGCTGGCCACCTCCGACAGGCGCTTGATCGGCGCGACCAGCATCAGCATCGCGGTGATGAAGGCGACGAAGCTGCCCACCGAGCCGCCGCCGCTTTGCCACAGCGCCGCCACGATCACCGCCGACAGCGCGCAGGCGGCGAGGATCTGCGTGAGCGGCGTCATCGTCGAGGCGGCGATGGTCGACTTCATCGACAGGTTGCGCAGGGTCTGGCTGGCGCGCTCGAAGCGGCTGCGCTGCGCGGCGCCGGCGTCGTGCAGCCGCACGATGCGCCAGGCCAGCACGTTCTCCTCGACCACGTAGGCCAGCTCGTCGGTCGCGCCCTGGCCGGCCACGGTCAGCCGGTGCAGGCGGCGGCTCAGCACGCGCATCACCCACGCCACGGCCGGGAACAGGACCGCGACGAACAAGGTGAGCTTCCAGTTCAGCCACATCAGGTAGCCCAGCAGCGCGAGCAGGGTCAGCGCATCGCGCAGCAGCGACAGCGCCGAGAACACGAGCTGCTGCATGCCGCCTTGCACCTCGTAGACCAGCGTGTTGGTCAGCCGGCTGGCCGACTGCGCCGTGAACAGCGCGGGCCGCGCGTCGACCAGCCGCGCGAACATCAGCGAGCGCAGCGACTCCACGCCGCGCGTGGCCGCCCAGCTCAGGCCGTACTGCGCCACGAAGCCGGCCACGCCGCGCACGACGAAGATGCCGATCACGGCGACCGGCACCACCCACAGCGGCAGCCGGCCGGCCTGGAAGCCCTGGTCGAGCAGCGGCTGCATCAGCGCGGGGATCAGCGGCTCGGTGGCGGCGGCCACCACGGTGCCGAGAATGGCGACGATGAATCCGGCGCGGCTGGGCGCGAAGTACGGCGCGAGGCGGCGGAGTCGGGCGGCGAGGGACATGCGGCGCCGATTATCGCGGCACGGGTGGCGGCGGCCGGCCGGCGCGCGGGCGGGTCGGGCGCGTGGGGCACAATCCGCCGCGCGATGGGACTGTCCGTCATCGTCATCACCCGCGACGAGGCCGCCAACATCGAGGACTGCCTTCGCTCCGTGGCCTTCGCCGACGAGCTCGTGGTCGTCGACTGCGGCAGCCGCGACGACACCGTCGCGCGCGCCCGCGCGCTGGGCGCGCGCGTCGTCGAGACGCCCGACTGGCCCGGTTTCGGCGCGCAGAAGAACCGCGCGCTCGACGCCGCGGGCGAGGACTGGGTGCTCTCGCTCGATGCCGACGAGCGCGTGAGCCCCGAACTCGCCGAGGCCCTGCGCGCCGCGGTGGCGCGGCCGCCCGGCGCCGGCGCGCCGGGCTACGAGCTGTCGCGCCTTTCGTCGTTCTGCGGGCAGTGGATGCGCGCGAGCGGCTGGGACCCCGT
>CAZFET010000536.1:0-1768 GCA_964517545.1 uncultured Burkholderiaceae bacterium | reverse complement strand
GGTAGCAGCGTCTGCGGGAAGGGCGAGTGTGAGCGATCTGCGCCGAACTGTGTAAATGGCTTTCTGAACGGGTGCGAAGCAGGAACGCCGACTCCGGAGCAGTGTGATGGAAAGGACAACGACTGCGATGGCCAGGTGGACGAAGGCGTGAGCCGAAGCTGCCAGAGTAACTGCGGTAGTGGGCTCGAGATCTGTGCTGGTGGCATATTCATGGGCTGCAGCGGGCCGCAGGAAAACTCATGCGGCACGTGCAGTTCCACGAGGAGCTGTAGTACGGGGTGCGGGAGCGGTACGGAGACGTGCACGAATGGATCCTGGATAAACTGCACAGCACCGAACTGTCCGCCGCCGCCCGAGCCAAAGCCGGAAACCTGCAACGGAGTGGACGATGACCTGGACGGACTGGTGGATGAAGGGCTGACGCAGCCGTGCCAGAGCAACTGCGGCAGCGGCACTGAGGAGTGCCGTATGGGGCAGTGGGTGAACTGCAGTGCACCGATGTTCTGTCCTGATCTTAGCGTGGTCATGGATATGAGCAGACCTGTAGACATGGCCGTGAGTCCACCCGACATGGCCGTAGTCAAGCCAAGGCCGTGCAGTAGAGGGCAAGCGCTCTCTGTAGCGTGGAGCCAGAAGTCTGGGCTTCCCACTAAGGAAGCATTCTTCGCTACGTCAGCTTCCTCTGCTAGCCTCGGCAGGGAGATACATGTAGTCGGAGGGAGCGACAGCCTGCGGCATCTGGTGTTCGATACGGCAGCGAACTACTGGCGTTCTGCTGGGAGTGTTCCCGAGAGCGCAGCAGAGGGAGCTTCTGAGGTTCTAAACGGGAAGCTCTACGTGATCGGAGACTGTGTTAACGGGAGCAACTCTGCGTGGGAATACTACGAGAGCACGGATCGTTTCGTTAGCCGCGGATACCATCAGTGGGCTCGGGAGCGGATGGCGAGCGGAGTGATCGGAAGCAAAATCTACCTGGCAGGCGGAAGGAACGAAAATACCGTAACTGTGTACGATCCCTGGAGCGGCAGTTTCCAACTGCTTGCTTCGCTTCCAAAGCCTTCCGGGTACGGCCAGACCGCAGCTGTGTACGGCGAGAAGCTCTTCGTATTTCTCACGAGCGCATACGATCCGACGCTTCTCGCAGTGTACGATCCTATGGCAGGAGCATGGGACTGGGGCAGCCGCGACTACCAAGGGTCGAGAGAAGGCGGGTGCGCAGTGGCTCTGGAGAATGCGCTCTGGCTTATGGGCGGCCGTGATAGCCGAGGAGAAAGAAGCAGTACGTCTCTCTACGAGGTTTCCGCGAATATGTGGTGCGAAGGGCCGGCGCTTCCGGAAGCGCTTTCGTACTTCGCGTGCGAGGAGGTTTCCGGAAAGGTGTATCTCATGGGCGGTATGCAGTCTTCCGGCGGCTTCAGTTCTACAGTGTGGGAAGGTAACTTCTACTAAACAACAAAAAGGAGAGCCCCGCCAACATGGCGGGGCCTCCGCACAGTGTGCTTTATTTATCTCATATCTTTGCGGGATGGTCAATTCTATTATATAAGCTCGCTTCGGCTCACAACTGGCAAAGCCAGATTGTTCGCCTTGCTCGCGCTCGCGCTGTGCGCTCGCATAAAGTTTCTTAACAGAGAAGCGAGCTGCAGAGTACCACTGGTGTAAGCCAGTGGGTGAATGCTAAAAATAAGATCAAGCTGAGCTTGAATTTTGAACAAGTGCCACGCCACACGAGCGTAGCCCTGTCGTTCGCGAACGAACAGGGCGTAGC
>CAZFET010000535.1:0-1773 GCA_964517545.1 uncultured Burkholderiaceae bacterium | reverse complement strand
ACGACTCGACGGCCTCGCGCGCGGCGACCAGCAGCTCGCCCACCAGGCCGTCGCGCCCGGCATCGGCGTCGGGGGTGCGGCGCTTCTCGATCTCGCTCAGCCGGTGGTGCAGCGCCTCGATCAGCAGCGAGCGGCGCTTCGGGTTGTCGAGCAGGTCGTCCTCGAGGTAGGGGTTGCGCTGCACGACCCAGATGTCGCCCAGCACCTCGTACAGCATGCGCGCCGAGCGGCCCGTGCGACGCTCGCCGCGCAGCCGGTCGAGCAGCATCCACGCGCGCTCGCCGAGCAGGCGGATCACGATCTCGCGGTCGGAGAACGAGGTGTAGTTGTAGGGAATCTCGCGCAGCCGCGGCGCGGGCTCGGCCGCCTGCGCGGCGGCCATCTGGTTCAAGGTGAGCGGTGCGTTCATCGGCGCGGTGTCCGGCCTCGCGGGCCGCTGCCGCCCTGGGCGGGCGACCGGACTCGGCACTGTACCGCAGCGCAGCAACGCGACCGGCCGCCGGCGGCGAGGCGGCGCGGCGCGAGCGGGGTTATCCCCGTTGCTGCACCGCACCGGTCCGTGACAGAAACACGCCTGTCATCGGACGGCCCCACACTCGCGCGCTCGTCCGTTCACACAAGTCCTTCACGGAGTCGTCATGAAACTGCAATCGTTCGCTCTCGCCGCGGCCGTCGCCGCCGGTGCCTTCTCGATGCCCGCCCACGCGCAGGTCGAGATCCAGTGGTGGCACTCGATGAGCGGCCAGCTCGGCGAGTGGGTCAACGGCCTGGCCAACGGTTTCAACGCGAGCCAGAAGGACTACAAGGTCGTGCCGGTGTTCAAGGGCACGTACCCCGAGTCGTTCGCCGCCGCGATCGCGGCCTTCCGCGCCGGCAATGCGCCGCACGTGCTGCAGGTGTTCGAGGTCGGCACCGCCAGCATGATGGCCAGCAAGGGCGCCATCGTGCCGGTGAGCGAGGTGATGAAGCAGGCCGGCGTGAAGTTCGATCCGTCGGTCTACGTGCCCGCGGTGGCCGGCTACTACACGGCGCCGAACGGCCAGATGCTGAGCCTGCCGTTCAACAGCTCGACCACCGTCTTCCACTACAACAAGGACGCCTTCAAGGCCGCCGGCCTCGACCCCGAGGCGCCGCCCAGGACCTGGCCCGAGGTGGCGCTGGCCGCCGCCAAGCTCAAGGCCGCCGGCCACAAGTGCCCGTTCACCACCAGCTGGCAGAGCTGGACGCAGCTCGAGAGCTTCTCGGCCTGGCACAACGTGGAGTTCGCCACCAAGCGCAACGGCTTCAACGGACTCGACGCGCGCCTGGCCTTCACCACGCCGCTGCACGTGCGCCACATCGAGAACCTCGCCAACATGGCGCAGCAGGGCCTGTTCGTCTACAAGGGCCGCAACAACTCGGCCGACGCGACCTTCGTGTCCGGCGAGTGCGCCATGACCACGGGCTCGTCGGCGCTGTACGGCGCGGTCAAGCGCAACGCCAAGTTCCAGGGCGGCATCGGCGCGTTGCCCTACTACCCCGACGTGCCCGGCGCGCCGCAGAACACCGTGATCGGCGGCGCCAGCCTGTGGGCCATGGCCGGCAAGAAGCCCGACGAGTACAAGGGCGTGGCCGCGTTCTTCAAGTACCTGTCCGACCCGCAGGTGCAGGCCAAGAGCCACCAGGACACCGGCTACCTGCCGATCACGACCGAGGCCTTCACGCTCACCGAGAAGAGCGGCTTCTACAAGCAAAACCCCGGCACCGACGTGTCGGTGGAGCAGATGATCCGCA
>CAZFET010000534.1:0-1779 GCA_964517545.1 uncultured Burkholderiaceae bacterium | reverse complement strand
AGACTGCGCGCATGTCCCGCTTCGCACGCTCAACGGCTTTCGCGCACGCGCCAGGCGGCCCGCGCGCGGCCGGCGCGACCGCGCGTCGTCGAACGCCGGCCGCACTTCCCTGAGCCCGGCGATCCTCCCCTCCTCACCGTTTCGCGCACCACCGATCGCCGGGCCCGCACACCGCGCAGCCCCCCGTCCGCAAGGAGCGATCATGACTGCCCTCAGCCTGGGTGAACGCACCCTCACCGATCTCGACCACGCCCGCCTCGCCGGCCTGCTGCGCCGCGGCCCGCTGCCCGACAGACAGGCGTCGCCGCTGGCCGAGCTGCTCGACGCCGCCGAGCTCGTGGCCCCGCGCGCCGTCGACCCCGACGTCGTGACCATGTACTCGCAGGTGCTGCTGCGCGAAGCCAATGGCGACGCCTCGCTGAAGCTGACGGTCTGCTATCCGGCCGACGCCGAGCCCGAGGCCGGCTTCGTGTCGGTGCTGTCGCCGGTCGGCGCGGCGCTGCTCGGACGCCGCGTCGGGCAGACCGTGCACTGGCGCACGCCGTCGGGCGACGCGCGCCGCGCGGAGATCGTGGCGCTGCTGTTCCAGCCCGAGGCGAGCGGCGACTACACCACCTAGTCCCGCGCCGGCGCCGACTGCTGCGCCCGCAGGCGCGCGTGCACGTACGCGCCCTGCGGCACGTGCAGCAGGTCGGCGATGCGCCACAGCACATGGCGCTCGTGGTCGGCCAGGTGGCCGTCGGCATACGCCACGCGCCACATCAGCTCGACCATGCGCACCTTCTGCGCCATGTCGAACCGCTGGTCGATGTGCGACGTGAAGGCGAACAGGTCCGTCGCGCCGTGCGCGGCGGCCTCGGCCAGCTCCGACAGCCGCCGCGACTCATCGTCGGACAGCGCGAACTTCTCGCGCAGCGCGGCGCGTACCGCGGCACGCTCGTCGCCGCGCATCGACGCGTCGGCGCCCATCCCCTCGACCAGTATCACCGCGGTCGCGAGCTGCAGCGCGTGCTCTGCCGCGCGCGGGTCGTCGGCCGGCTGCGGCGGCAGCAGCCGGTCGAACAGGTCCATCAGCGACTTCAGCATGCGGCCATCTTGGCATGCGACGCACGCTCGCGTGAGCCGCACGCCCTCGACCCGCCACGCGCATCGTCCGCGAGCTCACGTGCCGCCACCTTCGCGCCCCGAGACTCACGACCGTGGGGCACCGAGGATCCGTCGACAGGCCTGGCAGCCGCCCGCCCCCGCGTCGGCGCAGAACGCCGGCGCATCGTCGAGGCGGTCGTGACCCCAGAACATCTCGCCGCGCGCGACGAACGTCGGCGCGCCGAAGATGCCGAGCGCCGCGGCCGCCTCGGTCTGCCGGCGCAGCCGCTGCTTTGTGTCGGCGGACGGTGGAGGCGTGGCCGTGCGGCGTTCAGTCGAACGTCACGAGGCAGCGGACCTCGATGCTCTCGCGCGGCGGCGTGCCCGGCGGCACGTGCGGCAGGTCGAACGCGGCGTGCGGCACGAAGCGCGAGCAGCCCGCGGCCTGCGAGTCGAACTGCTTGAACACGAGCGCCTCGTCGCGCTCCATCGCGGCGAAGTAGCTCCGCCGATGCCGCGGCGAATGGCCGAGGTAGTAGATCTCGCCCGTGCGTCGCGCGTAGCGCACCTCGCCCGCGACGAGCTCGGCCGCCTGCACGCTGCGTGCGTCGCACAGGGCGAGCGGCGTGTCGAGCACCGGACCGGCGATCGAGCGCCACACGTCGACGATCGCGTGGCGCCGCACCCGCGCGG
>CAZFET010000533.1:0-1787 GCA_964517545.1 uncultured Burkholderiaceae bacterium | reverse complement strand
CACGCCGATCAGCAGCAGCATCGGGCCCCAGCTGATGAGCAGGCTCATCAGGATCGAGGGTTCCTCGCGCGGCTTGACGTCGAACTTGACGTTGTTGTTGATCAGGTCGCCGACCAGCCCGCGGTCGAGGTACGTGGCCGTGGAGCGCAGGCGCTTGTCGTCGGTCGTGATCGCAACGATCTCGGTGCCCTGCGGCCCTTCCTGCAAGGTGACCGACTTGATGCGCTTGGCGCGCACCTCCTCGAGGAAGTCGGAGTAGGCGATCTGGCTGCCCTGCACCGCGCCGCGGTCGAACTGCTTGAACACGGTGAACAGCACCAGCGCGATCACCAGCCAGACCGCGACCTTCGAAAACCATTGATTGTTCACCCGGACTCCTTCAACGCCGGCGCGGTGTCGGACAAGCTCTTGACACAGCGTCCGTTCGGCGGCAGATGCGGTTCATTCTAGCCGTCTCAAGGGGGCGGGCTGCCCGTGGTTCACCCCTTCCGGACGGGGCTCTTTCGGCCCATTCCGTGAGCTTTGAGGCGGCTCAAGCGTCCTTCAGACCGATGCCGACCAGGAAGGTTTCCGCCGACCGGTCGCGCGAGGCCTTGGGCTTGATCGGCTTGACGACGCGAAAGCTGCGCTTGAACAACTCGACCAGCTGGCTGTAGCCGCTGCCGTGGAAGACCTTGGCCACCAGCGCCCCGCCCGGCGCGAGATGCTGCCGGGCGAACTCGACGGCCAGCTCCACGAGATGGGCGATGCGCGCGGCGTCCGAACTCTCGATGCCCGACAGGTTGGGCGCCATGTCGGACACCACGAGATCGGCCTTGCGCCCGCCCAGCGCGGCGGCGAGTCGCTGCGCGACCGCTTCGTCGCGGAAGTCGCCCTGGACGAAGGCGACCCCCTCGACCGGCTCCATCGGCAGGAGGTCCAGCGCCACGATCGTGCCCTTCAGTTCGCCGGCCGCCGCGCCCGCGGGCGCGAAGCGCCGCCGCAGGTACTGGCTCCAGGCGCCCGGCGCCGAGCCCAGGTCGACCACCACCTGCCCGGGCCGCACGAGGCCGAAGCGCTCGTCGATCTCCTTGAGCTTGTAGGCGGCGCGGGCGCGATAGCCCTCCTTCTGCGCGAGCTTCACGTACGGGTCGCTCAGGTGGTCGTTCAGCCACGCGCGATCGACCTTCCTGCTCTTCGTGCGGACCACGGTCTTGCCCTTCATGCGGCGCCGATAATAGGCCGATGCCTGCCATCGACCTGACACCCGCCGAACGCAAGTTCCATCGCGGCAACGCCCATCACCTCGACCCCGTCGTGCTCATCGGCGCCGAAGGCCTCACGCCGGCCGTGCTGAAGGAAGCCGACGCCGCGCTCAAGGCCCACGGCCTGATCAAGCTGCGCGTGTTCTCCGACGACCGCAAGGCACGCGACGAACTGCTGGCCACGCTCGCCGACCGGCTGAACGCCGCGCCGGTGCAGCACATCGGCAAGCTGCTGGTGCTGTGGCGCCCGATCCCGCCCAAGCCCAAGGCCGAACGCGACGACCGCATGCCCGGCCCGCGCGTGGTGAAGATCGTCAAGTTCTCCAAGAGTCCGACGCATCGTCCGCAGGTGAAGAAGGTGCGCGTGTTCGGCAACGAGCGCGTCACCGCCGGCGGCTCGATCAAGCGCGCGAAGAAGCGCGCCACGAGCGTCAAGAAGAAGATGGCCTGACGGCCGCGCGCGAGGCGCTCAGGACGGTCGGAGGGGGCGAGCTCGTGGACCTGCTCGAGGGGGAGCGCGGCGGGGGGGGCTTCGAGCGAACC
>CAZFET010000532.1:1543-1788 GCA_964517545.1 uncultured Burkholderiaceae bacterium | reverse complement strand
CACTTTCTTCTTCTCCTCTTCGGTCAAGATAACGGCAGTCGCCTGTTTTTTGACCAGCGCCATGCCACATTTGGAGCATTTGCCGGGTTTGTTCAAGACGACTTCCGGGTGCATCGGGCAGGCGTAAATTTCCGGCGGCTGTTGTTTCAACAGGGCCATGCCGCACTTCGGACATTTGCCCTCTTTATCCGATCTCACTTCGGGGTGCATCGGACACGCCTAGAAACCCGCTTGAGTCGGCATTG
>CAZFET010000532.1:0-1533 GCA_964517545.1 uncultured Burkholderiaceae bacterium | reverse complement strand
CGTCTGTTGCCCGACCGCGTGCGAGACATTTTGCTCCGCCGTCGTCATGCCCATCCCGCGCCCCAAGCCTGGCCCAAAGTCTTCGCTCAAAGCGTGGCCTTGTCGCAACATGCCCATGCCTTCTTCCATCCCCAAGCCCGTTTGCGCGCCGCTGCCGTGCGACATCGCCATCGGCCCCACCATCGAGACCATCTGGTTCATCATGTGATGCGGCAAATGGCAATGCAGCATCCAGTCGCCTTCGTACTGCGCGACAAATTCGACATCGCGCGCCTGCGCCACGCCGACAATCACGGTGTTGCCCGGATACCAGGCCGCTTCGGGAATGCGCCCGCCTTCGGTGCCGGTGACGTAAAATTGCACGCCGTGCAGGTGAATCGGATGATGATCCATGCCGATGTTGACCATGCGCAACCGCACGCGCTCGCCCTTTTTGATAATCAACGGCGTCGTCGCGGGCGCGGCCTTGCCATTCAGCGTCAACCAATTGAACTCCATCGAGAGCGTGTTCGGCACATCGTTATTCGGCAGCAGCGCCCATTCCTGCAAAATCAGTCCGTAGTCTTTATCCACGCGCGGCGTGTGCGGCACTTTGGGATGAATCACGAACAAGCCGACCATGCCCATCATCTCCTGCATCGCGCCGTGCGAGTGATAAAAGAACGTGCCGTTCTGTTTGACCGTGACTTCGTAGATAAACACGCCGCCCGGCTCGACCATCGGCTGGCTGATGTAGGGCGTGCCGTCCATCTCGATGGGAATTTCCAAGCCGTGCCAATGCACCGTCGTCGGTTCGGGCAATTTGTTTTCAAAGATGACGCGCACGCGGTCGCCTTCGACGACTTCTATCATCGGCCCCGGCACATTGCCGTTGTAGCCCCAGCCCCACATCTTGCGCGCCGGCCCCATGTGCGTTTTGGGCAGCAACTCGCAATGGACGACCTCGGCGCGCAGGTTGAAAACCTTGACGCCGTTGTCGAGCGTGTATTCGAGCTTGGGCAAATCGGGCGTTTGCACCGGCACATACGGGCCAGCGGGTTGATTGGGTTTGGCTTGGCCCGGCTTGCTGGTTTGTTCTGCGTGTTGATGTTGATCGTGCTGCGCCGCCGCAGTTTGGCTCAACAACCAACCCGCGCCGAGCAGGCTCGATCCTTGCAAAAACTTTCTTCTCATCCAATTTGGCTTTTTCATTTCGTTTACTCCTTTCAGCGTAGGGGCAGACCTGTGTGTGCGGCCCCGACTTCAGTGGGCAACCCAGCAGCGGGGCAGACACGCAGGTCTGCCCCTACGCCTAAGTGCTCATCGCAATTCAATTCTTATCTTCCGTGTTAGCTGCACTGCCGCTTTCCATCGTCGCCTCGCCGGGCGCAGCGAGCGCGCCGCTCAGCACATAGCCCTGCAACAACACAGCGTTCTCCCAAGTGCTGACGAGCGCCGCGACATACTCGGCGCGCACCTGAAAAAGCGTGCGCTGCGCGATCAGCACTTGCGGATAGGCCGCCGCCATCCCGCGAAAATTTCTGAGATAGGTTT
>CAZFET010000531.1:0-1789 GCA_964517545.1 uncultured Burkholderiaceae bacterium | reverse complement strand
CGATGTTCCCCTGCAAGCCGGCCAGCCACGCGCGCGACGTGGCGCTCGCCGGCGCGTACTTCCTCGGCTTCGCGGCGACGCAGCTGCCGCTGGGCGGCGCGCTCGACCGCTTCGGGCCGAAGCGGGTGCTGCTCGCGTTCCTCGCAGTGGCGGTGATCGGCACCGGCGCGTTCGCGCTGGCGCGCGACTTCGGCTCGCTGATCGTGGCGCGGGCGCTCATCGGCGTCGGCGTGTCGGCCTGCCTGATGGCGCCGATGACCGCCTACCGGCTGCTGTTCTCGCCGCACGGCCAGATGCGCGCGTCGTCGTGGATGCTGATGACCGGCTCGCTGGGCATGCTGGCGTCGACGCTGCCGGTGCAATGGCTGCTGCCGCTGCTCGGCTGGCGCGGGCTGTTCTGGCTGCTCGCGGCCGGCATCGCGCTCGCGATGGCGCTGATCGCGTGGATCGCGCCGCACGATCGCGCCGTGGCGGGCGCCGCGGCGGCCGCCACGGTGCCGCAGGCCGCCACGGCGCGGGGCGCCGGTCGCGCCGCGGGCTATGCCGCCGTCTTCCGGCATCCCACGTTCGTGCGTTTCGCCCCCATGGGCTTCTTCCACTACGGCGGCATGGTCGCGCTGCAGGCGCTGTGGATCGGCCCGTGGCTGACCAACGTGTGCGGCTGGAGCGCCGCCGAGGCCGCGGGCGGGCTGTTCGCCGTCAACGCCTCGATGCTGCTGGCCTTCCTGACCTGGGGCGCGGTGCTGCCGCGCCTGTATGCGCGCGGGCACACCGCGCAGTCGCTGGTGCGTGGCGGCCTGCCGATCAGCCTGGGCGTGATCGGGCTCGCGCTGCTGCTCGGGCCTGCGGCGACCGCCTGGGCGTGGGCGCTGTTCTGCGTGTCGAGCACCTTCGTGTCGGTCACGCAGCCGGCGGTCGGACAGGCCTTTCCGGCGTCGCTGGCGGGGCGTGCGCTGTCGGCGTTCAACCTCGTGATCTTCGCCGGCGTGTTCGCGGTGCAGTGGGGCATGGGCCTCGTGATCGACCTGCTGCGCGCGGCCGGGCACGACACGCTTGCCGCGTATCGCGGCGCGTTCGGCTTGCTGGCGCTGTGCTGCGCGGCGTCGTACCTGTGGTTCCTGCTGCGCGACGACGCCGAGGTCACCCGCAGCTCGGTGGCGGCGCGCGATGCCTGAGTGCCCATAATCGGAGCCGTCCATGCCCGGCCTCCTCGTCATCGCGCACGCCCCGCTCGCCTCGTCGCTCAAGGCCGTGGCGATGCACACGTTCCCCGACTGCGGTGCGGCGCTCGAGGCGCTGGACGTGCCGCAGGGCATGCCGCCCGAGGAGATCGAGCGTGCCGCGCGCGAACTGCTGGCCCGCGTGCGCAACCCCGAGGCGCTGATCCTCACCGACGTGTTCGGCGCCACTCCGTGCAACGTGGCGCAGCGCCTGGCCGACGGCACCACGGTCAAGGTGATCACCGGCGTGAACGTGCCGATGCTGTGGCGCACCTTGTGCTACCTCGGCGAGCCGCTGGAGTCGGTGGTCACGCGCGCGCTGGCGGGAGCGACGCAGGGCGTCATGCAGGTGGCCACCTCGCGGCCGCAGAACCAGACCCTCACCCCCGCTGCCGATGATTCGATCGACGCTCACCATCAGCAATAAGCTCGGGCTGCACGCCCGCGCTTCGGCCAAGCTGTCCAAGCTGGCCGGCTCGTTCAGCAGCGAGATCTTCATCAGCCGCAACGGCCGGCGCGTGAACGCCAAGAGCATCATGGGCGTGATGATGCTGGCCGCGGGCATCGGC
>CAZFET010000530.1:518-1791 GCA_964517545.1 uncultured Burkholderiaceae bacterium | reverse complement strand
CCTCATTACATAAGGTCTGCAGAATCGATGGAGAGCGCTATCAGCGATATTTATGTCCAGAATATTAATATGACAATAAACTACTGGCGGCAGAAATTAAGGTTAGCGCCGGAGCGGATAGTCCTTATAGGGACTGCCTGCTCAAAATGCGAGGGGGCCATGGATTTAGCGCTGCCTGTAATGTATGCACAGCCTCCTTCGAATGTTACTGCATCGAGAGAGGCTATAATGGAGTTCATTATCCCGATATCGGCACTTTTAAATATTAAGGGCTTGGAAGAAGGCAATCTTCTTCCGCAGAGTTACAGGATTTTTTACAGGCAGAAGGAGATTCTTACATATTACACGGCATTTTCCCTGCTTTTTTTTGTCATAGGAATTGGCTATCTTAAGATAAAATTCTCCGAGATAACTGCTATGAAGGAAGGGATTAGATCTCTCAGGTCTGAGATAAGTGGAATGGAAACAATCCGGGTTAATTACGAAAACACCAAAAAAGAGCTTGGCAAATTTATGCCCTTGATAAATTTCATGAATACCGCTAATTCTTCTCCTGACATGCAAAAGGCATTAGTTGTTTTATCGGCATTGAAGGAGCCCCGAATGAAGGATATAAATATCAGCTCCATCGATATTAGTCCTGAAGGCAATGCAGTACGCATAAGGATTAAGGGTAATGTTATAGCAAAGCACTTTACATACATGCAGCAGACATATCAGGACTTTATCGGCTCGATAAAGAAGACAAAGGGAATGGAGCTGTTATCAGATAAAATTGATTTGAAAGATATGGGATTTCAGATGGAGGCAAGATATTCTGCAGCATATTCTGCAGTTTTGGCGGGCAATTAAATGATGGAAGGCAGGTTAAAAAGATTATTCATCTATTATGTTATTTCAGGGATATTGTTTTTAATGGCCTTGGCAGGAGTTGTCGTTTCGAAGGAATATGGTGATTCTCTTCACAATACCCTGAATAAATTGCAGGCGGTAAAGTTGAATATTATCAGGATGAAGGATGCGCAGGATGATGTTGTTAAAACGATATCAGAGGCGAGGTCGGTTGTTCCTTCTGATCTGGGTGCAAGGTCGCCTGAAGAGCGTATTTTTATCAGTCTCGATGAACTGAAGTCCAGAATGAAAAATGCTGAGATCTCGGTAAAAAATATGGAATATAAGGGAGATGAGGTGGGTCTGCCGGTTAATATAAAGGCTGCAGTTGCGGGAAAAGATTATGCGTCCTTCGTGAAGAATACAGGTTATCTGCAATCGC
>CAZFET010000530.1:0-508 GCA_964517545.1 uncultured Burkholderiaceae bacterium | reverse complement strand
AAGGGACATTAAAGACATTGAAGACTGGAGACACTAAACAATAGGTGAATGGAAAATATTAACAATAAACAGCTAATATTATTGGTATCGCCATTTGTTGCGGTTTTTTTAGCTATAATAGCCCTGTCGAATATCAAATTCAAGCCGTATTTGTTACAAATGGAACAGAAGCTGTCAGTCTGTTCCCACGAGAAGGTTCGGATAATCCGGCGCCAGCCGATTGAGGTCTCTGCTGTCAATAGTCCTATAGAGGTGGCTGTCTCCCGTAAAGAGGGCTATCCTCAAATACCCCTTTCAAAAGTGGCGCCGCAGGAGCCTGCGGAGGAGATGAAGGTGTCATTCATTCTTATAAAAGGCGGGAGAAGGATGGCAATAATAAAGTAGCCGAGCTTGGCCCAATTTCAGGCGATGATAAATACAGGGTTTTATTAGGGCATTTAGAAGGAAGCCAAGACGTATTTGATTTGAAGGTAGTTAAGGATGCTGTGCAGTTTGATTACATAGTTGA
>CAZFET010000529.1:355-1817 GCA_964517545.1 uncultured Burkholderiaceae bacterium | reverse complement strand
CGGCACGAACCCCGCGCAGATCGCGAAGGTGGTCGCCATCACCGCCAGGCCGATCTCGTCGGTGCCTTCGCGCGCGGCCGTGACGTGGTCCTTGCCGAGCTGCAGGTGGCGCACGATGTTCTCGCGCACCACGATCGCGTCGTCGATCAGCAAGCCGATGCACAGGCTCAGCGCCATCATCGTCATGAAGTTCAGGGTGAAGCCGAAGGCGTGCACGGCGATGAAGCTGGACACCACGGCGATCGGCAGGGTGAGCCCGGTGATGACCGTCGAGCGCCACGAGTGCAGGAACAGGAACACGATCGCGATCGTCAGCAGCGCGCCCTCGATCAAGGTGCGCTGCAGGCCCTTCAGCGAGCCCTTCACCCAGTCGCTGTTGGCGTAGATGAGCTTGAGCTCCACGCCCGGCGGCAGGGTCTTGCGCAGCTCGTCCATCGCCGCCTTGACCGCGTCGCCGGTGGCCACGATGTTGGCGTCCTGCTGCTTGTAGATGTTGAAGCTCACGGCCGGCTTGCCGTTGATGCGCGCGATCGACGCGGCCTCCTGCTCGCGCTCGACCAAGGTGCCGAAGTCGCCGAGCGTCAACGCGTGGCCGTTGCGCCGCGCGACCACGATCGACGAGAACTGGCGCGGATCGCGCACCCGGCCCTCGACGCGCAGCAAGGTGTCGCGCGCGCTGTCGGTGAGCAGGCCCACCGGCTGGTCGGCGTTGGCCTCGCGCAGCGCGGTGGCGATCTCGGCCGGCGTCACGCCGTGCGCGCGCAGCCGCTGCGCGTCGAGGTCGATGCGCACCAGCCGCGTCGCCAGGCCGTTCACGTCCACGCGCGCCACGCCGTCCACGCGCTGCAGCCGCTTGAGCACCACCTGGTCGGCCAGCAAGGACAGCTCGCGCGCGCTGCGGTTCTCGCCCAGCAGCGCGGCCACCACGGTGGGCTGCGAGTTCTCGTTGTCGAAGCGCGCCACGGTCGGCGTCTTCGCGTCCTTCGGAAACGCCGCCTGCGCGACGGCCACGCGGTCGCGCACGTCCTGCATGGCGCGCGCCATGTCGGCGTTGAGGCTGAACTCCACGCTGGTCTGGCTGCGGCCCTCGAAGCTGCGCGACGTGATGCGCTTGACGCCGGCGATGCTGTTGAGCGTCTCCTCGATCAGCTTGGTGACCTCGCGCTCCACCGCCTCGGGCGACGCGCCGGGGTACGACACGTCGACGAAGGCCACCGGCGGCGACACGTCGGGCAGCTGCTCGACGCCCAGGCGCGCGTACGAGAAGATGCCCAGCACGCACAGCGCCACCATCACCATGGTCGCGAACACCGGGTTCGCGATCGAGACTCGCGTGATCCACATGGCGGGCTCCGGCTCAGCGCGCCGCGGCCGACGCCGCCGTGGCGGCCACGGCCGCGGTCGATGCAGCAGCAGCGGCGGCCAGCGCCTTGGCCGGCGCACCTTCCTTGAGGTTGTCGAA
>CAZFET010000529.1:0-345 GCA_964517545.1 uncultured Burkholderiaceae bacterium | reverse complement strand
GGCGCAGCGCCAGCACGGTGGCCCGTGCGGCGAGCCGCTGCAGCGCCTCGACCCGGCCGCGCGCCGCATCGCGCCGCCCCAGGGTGACGGCGCGCCGCACCAGCACGCCGTTCTCCAGGGTCCACACGTGGTCCTGGCCGCTGGTGCTGCCCACCGCGGCCACCGGCACCGTCAGGCGCTGGCGGTCGTCGGCGATCTGCACGCGCGCCACGGCGTACTGGCCGGCGCGCAGGCGCTCGCCCGGGTTCGGCAGCTCGACCACCACCCCGATCGCGCGCGAGCCCGGCTCGGCGGCCGGCGCGATGCGCGCGATCGTGGCCTGCACCGGCTGGCTCCAGCACTCGA
>CAZFET010000528.1:0-1819 GCA_964517545.1 uncultured Burkholderiaceae bacterium | reverse complement strand
TTTTTTTTTTTAAATTTGAATTCTAGAAGAGGATCTGTATTATTTTCTCAAAAAAACGAGCCTAAAAAAATTAACTTTATAAATTATGTTAATGATGAGTTTGAGCAATCTTTTGGAACTAAATTAAGAAATACTGGCCTACAAAAAAACATTAGTTTCATTAGAGGAAGTGAAGTAATAGGAGAATAAAATAGATATATTAGTAGTAAAAAATTCCCAGCTCAAAGATTGATGAGTTTTAAAAGTAATTTACCTAAATGGTGCCTTTCTACTGATGAAGAAAATATATGCATGTTTTTAGCAGGAATGATAGATGGTGATGGCTCGATTTCAAAACCTAAGGATAGACTTCACATATACTCTGGTAAAAAGTTTTTAATTGAACCCATAGTTCTATCTTCATTACGCTTAGGTATTCTTCCTCAAATATGTAAAAACAGAACTTGTTATAATTTTCAATTAACAGGTAATGAAATAATTAAAATTGGAGAGTTTTTAAAGAGGGTAGAAAAACCATAAAAAAGAAAAAAATTTGGATGCAGATTCTTTTCAGCAAAACAACTTTTAGAAAATGTTGTAGAAAAAGTGAATTACAAAGGTAGAATAAAACCTTATGTAAATAAAAATTTGCTTCTGGATGCAGAGAAGATTAAAAAATATATCATTCCACTGTTAGACGTTGATTCAAGACAAAAATTGGAAAAAATAACAAACTCTGATATAACAATGTTAAGGGTAAAGAAAATAAGTGACATTGGAATAGATGATGTTTATAACCTAACAATCGATACAAAAGAAGAAAAAGATCATAATTTTGTTGTCTTTACAAAGAAATTTACACCACTTATAATTAAAAATTGTCACGCCGCAATAGTATCAAGAGAAATGGGTATTCCAGCTATAGTTGGAACCGAAAAAGCAACGCAGATTTTAAAAGACGGTCAGCTGATAACTGTAGATGCTTATCATGGATTGATTTATCCTGGTGAGACAGAGATTGAAAAACCAGAGGAAGTAGTTGAAACTGAAGAAGAGACTCCTTTAGAATTTGAAAAAAGCATCACCACGTCTATGAAAGTCAATGTTGCTTTTCGTGAAAGAGTTGAGGAAATTGCAAAAAAGGTTGATGGTGTTGGTTTGCTGAGAATAGAGCACATGATAACTAAAGCCGGAATCCATCCTGCAAAACTTGTGAAAGAGAATCGAGCAGAAGAGTACATTCAGATTTTGCTTGAAGGGATAAGACCAATAGCAAAAGCTTTCCATCCAAAACCAGTTTGGGTGAGAACTTTGGATGCGAGATCAGATGAATTCAGAAACCTGGAAGGTGGGGCAGAAGAGCCAGAAGAAGATAATCCAATGCTCGGTTGGCATGGAATTCGCAGAAGTCTGGACGAACCTGACATACTGAAAGCAGAGTTTGAAGCGATTAAGAGATTGCATGAAGAAGGTTTAACAAATGTTCACATTATGTTGCCGTTTGTTATTTCTGTTGAAGAATTTAGAGATGCGAGAGAAATTGCCAAAGAAATTAATTTGCCAGAAACAGTAAAAATCGGAATCATGGCAGAATCTCATGCAGCCGTGAAAAAAATGATCAAGTATGTGATAAAAGTTTGCAAGAGCTACGAGGTCGAGAGCTCGGTTTGCGGTGAAGCTCCCAGCAACATCCCTCAGTTTGTGGAATTCTTGGTCAGATGTGGGATTGACAGCATTTCTGCAAATATTGACGCGATTGATAAAGTCAGAAATACAGTGATAAGAACTGAGAAGAAGCTTTTGCTTGAAGCATTGAGAGAAAAAAGTTAATTTCTTTCAT
>CAZFET010000527.1:1475-1829 GCA_964517545.1 uncultured Burkholderiaceae bacterium | reverse complement strand
GTGCAAGCGCGCGTCACAGCACGCCTTTCGAGCGCAGCGCGGCGCGTTCGTCGGCACCGATGCCGAAGGCCTCGAGCACCTCGTCGGTGTGCTCGCCCAGCCGCGGCGGCGCGTGGCGGTACTGCACCGGCGTCGCGTCGAGCTTCATCGGGCTGGCCACCAGCCGCACGGTGCCCGACAGCGCGTGCGGCAGCTCCACCGTCATGACGCGCGCGCGCACCTGCGGGTCGGCGAACACCTCGGCCAGGTCGTTGATCGCACCGCACGGCACCTTGGCGGCCTCGAGCGCGTCGAGCCAGTCCTGCTTGCGGCGCGTCTTCATCACCGCCGCGAGCAGCGGCACCAGCACCTCGC
>CAZFET010000527.1:0-1465 GCA_964517545.1 uncultured Burkholderiaceae bacterium | reverse complement strand
TGATTCCGGCCTGGAGGGCCGTCATCTCGAGGAGCTGATCGATGCCGATCCCCTTCTTGGCAGAGGTGTTCACGAAGATCGTCTGGCCGCCCCACCCCTCCGGCACGAGCCCGAGGTTCGACAGCCCCTGGCGCACGCGGTCGGCGTTCTTCGCGAAGCGCGGGTCCGAGGCCAGCTCGCGACAGCCCGCGACCTCGCAGAACTTGGCGAACTGCCCGTCGTTGCCCACCGCCACGATCACGTGACCGTCGGTGGCCTCGAAGACCTGGTACGGCACGATGTTCTGGTGGGCGTTGCCCATGCGCCGCGGCACGGTGCCGCTGACCAGGTAGTTGGCGCCGAGGTTGGCGAGCATCGCCACCTGCGAGTCCAGCAGCGCCATGTCGATCGCCTGGCCCTCGCCGGTCGTGTCGCGGTGGCGCAGCGCGGCGAGGATCGCGACGGTGGCGTACATGCCGGTGAACAGGTCGGCCACCGCCACGCCGACCTTCTGCGGGCCGCCGCCGGGCAGGTCGTCGCGCTCGCCGGTCACGCTCATCAGGCCGCCCAGGCCCTGGATCGCGTAGTCGTAGCCGGCGCGATCGCGGTACGGGCCGCTTTGCCCGAAGCCGGTGATCGAGCAGTACACGAGGCGCGGGTTCAGGCCGCGCAAGCAGGGCGCGTCGAGGCCGTAGCGGGCCATGTCGCCGACCTTGAAGTTCTCGACGAACACGTCGCACTGCGCCGCCAGGCGCCGGATCAGGGCCTGGCCTTCGGGCCGCGCGATGTCGACCGTGATCGAGCGCTTGTTGCGGTTGGTGCCGAGGTAATAGGCCGACTCGCCGGTGTCGCGACCGTCGCGGTCGCGCAGGAAGGGCGGACCCCAGCCGCGCGTGTCGTCGCCGCTGCCGGGGCGTTCGACCTTCACCACGTCGGCGCCGAGGTCGGCCAGCGTCTGCGTGCACCACGGGCCGGCCAGCACGCGCGACAGGTCGAGCACGCGCACGCCGTGCAGCGGCTGCGGGGGGACTGCGGTGGGATCGCTCACGAAGCGCGATTGTGGAGCAGGCCGATAATGAATCCATGCCGTGGCGCCCGTGGTTCGCGATCGGCGCCGCCGTGGCGACGGTGGCGTGCTCGCCCGCGCTCGACTGGCGCAGCGTGCGCCCCGACGGCAGCAGCCTGGTCGCGATGTTCCCCTGCAAGCCGGCCAGCCACGCGCGCGACGTGGCGCTCGCCGGCGCCACCGTGCGCATGACGATGCACGCCTGCCGCGCCGGCGACGTGCTGTACGCGGTGACCTTCGCCGACCTGACCGACCCGGCGCGCGTCACGCCGGCGCTGGCCGAGCTGCGCCGCGCGGCCGCCGGCAACGTCGGCGCGGCCGATGCCCCCGGCGAACCCGCCCGCGTGACGGGCATGACGCCGAACGACGAGGCGCGCCGCGTGGTGCTCGCCGGCCGGCGGCCCGACGGCAGCGCGATCC
>CAZFET010000526.1:0-1832 GCA_964517545.1 uncultured Burkholderiaceae bacterium | reverse complement strand
TCCCCCCTTACCAAGGGGGGAACTAAAGGGGGGTGAGGCAAAATACCTCGGAGTCTCGATATTGTCGGGACGAGAATGAGCGAAGATGCTATGTCCTGCCCTCCTTTTCATTACTATTGAAAAAAAAAAAAAAAAATCGTATATGCATAATGAAAAGCCATGACGGAAAAGAGAGCGCAAAGGAAACTGAGGAATACATAAAGTATGCCCCTCCCTGTATTTTTCATCTTTAAATGAGCAATGGCCTTTGGAACAATGGTTGCTGTTCCGAAGAACAGCATTAAGCCAAGAAGTATCTGTGTAGTCAGCCTTACCATGGATTATTTCAGATGGGCTGAGAAATAAGATTTAATCTCATTGAGAGTTTCTTCTGCTGCCAGCGGCACCATGGTAGCAAAACAGTCGAGATTGACAAGGGCATTAACATTAGCATCTTTTTTAGCTGCATCTGCAAGCCTTTGCGCAAAGTCCCTGTTCACCTGTCCGACTTCAGCATAAATATTCTCGAGCCCTGTTAATTTCCAGTCAGCAGCCCTGCCTTCCTGATTAAGAAAATACTGAGCCAGGAGATGCATCGAAACCATCCTGAAGATTGTTTCTGTGAGCGACGCAAACGGCAGATGAAACCTTACCATTGGTTTAAGGCGTTCCATAACAGGGCAGCCGCTTGTTGTCATGATAATGCCTATTAAGGCGCTCAAACCCTGCTGAATTGTAGTGTCTTTTGAATAGGTTCTGTCCTCTGTTGTAACAGTGACGCTTACATTCTCATAGGCAAAAAAATCTTTAAATTCTTCTGCAATGTCTGCGAGGTTAAGCGCAACAGGGCAATGTTTATTTGAGCGCTCATCCAGAGAGCAGTTTGAACACTTGTTGTGATTGAGTTTTGCCCAGACCGGAGGGTCGGATTTTCTTGCTGAACTGAAAGCAAGTGTCTGCCTGTCAAGAAGGATATTGAATATCTTGTTTGCGCCTTCTGAAAATTTAAAAGAATAAGTTATCTTAATGGGATTTTCCATTCCGCCGCCTCCATAAAAATGCAATGGGTTATTATAAGGCATATCAATTGTTATGGCAATTATTTCTCTGTAGCTTGCTACAGGGTTACCATATTTCTGTCATTCTGGCTCCCGTCCTCCGCAGTAGCACTGCTACGGAGGATGGATGTCCAGAATCTTTTTTTACGATTCCGAAGAAGTCGGAAGGATTCCCGATTCAGCCTTCGTAGCCACTTCGGCGAAGTAGGCCGAGCGGGAATGACAACAAATAACGTAAATTCAACTTTAAAATAACCCATAACTTGCTGCGGAGTGTTATCTCTTTATAACTCTTCTTAGCACCTTGCCGGTTATGGTTTCTTTAGCCAAAAGGGCAGCATGGGGGCATACCTCTATGCAGCAGTAACATCTTATGCACTTGTCGTAATCAAAATGCAGTTTTTTTCTTTCGTGCGTCAGTGCCTTTGCAGGACAGTATTTCCAGCATTCTCCGCACAGCCTGCATATGGAATCATCACACACAGGCCTCTGGACCAGATGTTTTCTCATTAGCCTGTGAAGTTTTTGCGGGCCAAAGACAAGTGGAGTTATATCAGGCATTTTAAAATGCTTTATCTCCGGAAAATCTCCCTCAATCTCTATTTTGCCGTCAGCAAGGCCCATATCTTTAGCCAGTTTGTTGGTCAGTAATTTATCCGGTTGTATTCCCAGCATTTTGCAGGCTGCAATATCGAGCGCTATCCCATCCCTGCTGCCCATAAGCACCCCGATGTGTTTAGGTGTGCCGCGCCTGCCGGGCCCCTGGCCTTCCATTGCCAGTATAGCATCAATAAT
>CAZFET010000525.1:0-1835 GCA_964517545.1 uncultured Burkholderiaceae bacterium | reverse complement strand
GGTGTTGGCGAGCCGGAAGCGCATCGACGCGCGGAACAGCGCCGGCCACAGGCCCGCCAGCAGCACGAGCGCGACGGCGCCCGCGACCGGCGAGACGTTGCCCGCCACCGAATACAGCACGAAGAGCAGGCCCACCAGCAGGTAGCCGCGCAGCATGCGCCGGGGCTCGCCGTGGAAGTCGAGCGCGTGGCCGCCGACGACCGTGTTGCCGTAGAAGTAGCGCAGCTTGCGCACCTTGGCCCACGGGTAGTACAGGCCCGCGGTCACGAGGGTGAGCAGCAGGTTGACGATCCAGATGCGGAAGTACTCGCCGCCCGAGCCGGTGAACTCCACGCTCAGGCTGCGGCTGCCGGCCGCATCGCCGGCGAGCTGCGCGCCGGCCGGCTGCGCACGCGGCGGCGGCGTGTCGTGGGCGAGCGAGTCGGGCGCGGCGGGCGCGCGCGGCTGCGTGAGACTGGCGAGACCGATCGGCGGCGGCAGGCTCGCGTCGGCGCTGTGCTGGGGCATGGCGGGTCCTCTCTCCCTCGTGTGTGTCGAATGCGGCTCTGGCGGGCCGCGGGCAATCTAGCACCGGCCCCGCGCGCGCAGGCGTGCGTTCCCCCGTCGCGGCGCGGCCCCGTGTGCGATCGGCCACAGGCGCGCCCCGATTTACGCGCGCGGAGCGGCTCTTGCCAAATCGCGGGGCCGCCGGCCGACGCTCCGCTCGCCCGCCGCGCACCACGCCCGCGTTCCCGCTCCGTCACGTCCGTACAACCCACGAGGTGCATCCATGACCCCGATCCGCCGCCAGGTCCTCGTCGCCGCGCTCGCCGCGGCCGTGCTGCCGCTCGCCGTGTCGCCCGCGCTCGCGCAGGCCCGGCTCAAGGTGGCCGCGATCTACACCGTGCCGGTGGAGCAGCAGTGGGTCAGCCGCATCGACAAGGCGCTGAAGGCCGCCGCCGCGCGCGGCGAGATCGAGTACGTGTTCAGCGAGAACGTCGCCAACGCCGACTACGAGCGCGTGATGCGCCAGTACGCCGAGAAGGGCCACACCCTGATCGTCGGCGAGTCGTTCGCGGTCGAGGCGGCGGCGCGCAAGGTCGCGAAGGACTACCCGAAGGTGAGCTTCCTGATGGGCAGTTCGGGCAAACCGCAGGCGCCCAACTTCAGCGTGTTCGACAACTACATCCAGGAGCCCGCGTACCTCACCGGCATGATCGCCGGCGGCATGACGAAGTCGAACAGGATCGGCATGGTCGGCGGCTATCCGATCCCCGAGGTCAACCGGCTGATGAACGCCTTCATGGCCGGCGCGAAGGAGGTGAACCCGAAGGTCGAGTTCATGGTCACCTTCATCAACTCGTGGTTCGACCCGCCCAAGGCCAAGGAAGCGGCCTTCGCGATGATCGACAAGGGCGCCGACATCCTGTACGCCGAGCGCTTCGGCGTCAGCGACGCCGCCAAGGAGCGCGGCAAGCTCGCCATCGGCAACGTGATCAACACGCAGGACAAGTACCCCGACACCGTGATCGCCTCGGCGCTGTGGCACATGGAGCCGACCATCGACCTCGCGATCAAGACGGTCAAGGAAGGCAAGTTCAAGGCCGAGGACTACGGCAAGTACTCGATGATGAAGTTCAAGGGCTCGGAGCTGTCGCCGCTCGGCACCTTCGAGAAGAAGGTGCCGGCCGAGCTGATGGCGAAGGTGAAGGCGCGCGAGAAGGAGATCCTCGACGGCAAGTTCAGCGTCAAGGTCGACGACAACGCGCCCAAGGCCACCGCGAAGTGAGCCGCAGATGAGCGCCGCATGAGACGGACCACCGCGACGGAGGCTCCGAGCTGAGCGACGACCCCGC
>CAZFET010000524.1:0-1835 GCA_964517545.1 uncultured Burkholderiaceae bacterium | reverse complement strand
TTCGGCGCGTAGGCGCCGGCGAGCACGCGCGGCAGCCGCAGCGCGTCGAACGCGTGGTCGAGCAGCGCGCGATCGGCCTCGGTGGCCAGGCCGCGGCCCCAGGCCTCGGGCTCGAGGCTGTGCAGGAGCTCGGGCTCGTCGCCGGCGATGCGCACCAGGCCGACGAGCCCGACGAACTCGCCCGGCGCGCCGGCCGCATCGCGACGCCGCAGGCACCACAGCCCGAGGCCGTCGGCAGCGGCGGCGCTGCCCTCGACACCGGCATGCCGGTCGAAGGCCGGGCGCGCGACGTCCGGCGTGATCTCGCGGCCGTCGAACAGGTAGCGGCGCACCTCGTCGCGCGCCCAGTGCGCGCGCACGCGCTCGTAGTCGGCCGGCGCGGCCGGCACGAGCACGAGGCGCGGCGTGTGCAGCACGGGCCGGGTCATCGCCAGCGCACCCGGTACTGCGCGAGCAAGGTGGCCACCAGCATCGCGATCAGCGAGGCGGCCACGATCACGTCGGCGATGTAGGTCGGCACGTCGACGGCGCGGCTCATGCTGTCGGCCCCGACCAGCATGCCGGCCACGAACACCGCCGCCGCCACGACGCCCAGCGGATGCAGCGCGGCGAGCATCGCCACCACGATGCCGCTGTAGCCGTAGCCGGGCGACATGTCCAGGGTCACGTAGCCGGCGCGGCCGGCCACCTCCACCGCGCCGGCCAGGCCCGCCAGCGCGCCCGACAGCAGCGCCACCTTCACCGTCACCCAGCCCACCGGCAGGCCGGCGAAGGCGGCGGCGCGCGCGTTGGCACCCACCGCGCGCAGCTCGAGCCCGGTGGTGGTGGCGCGCAGCAGCGCCCACAGCGCGAGCGCGAGCACGAGCGCGGCGACGAGGCCCGTGTGCACGCGGCTGCGCTCGATCAGCCGGTCGAGCTGCAGCGCGTCCTGCAGCGCCACGCTCTGCGGCCAGCCGAGCGCCGACGGGTCCTTCATCGGCCCGTCGAGCATGGCCGACACGAACAGCAGCACGATGAAGTTGAGCAGCAAGGTGGTGACCACCTCGTCGACGCCGAGCCGCGTCTTGAGCAGCGCGGGGCCGAGCAGCAGCGCCGCGCCGGCCAGCATGGCCGCGGCCATCGTCGCCGGGAACAGCAGCCACGGGTGCAGCGCGAAGCCTTCGCCGCCGTGCAGCCCGCCCACCGCCACCGCGGCGAGCGCGCCGGCACAGAGCTGGCCCTCGGCGCCGATGTTGAACAGCCGCGCGCGGAACGCCACCGCCGCCGCCAGGCCGGTCAGGATCAGCGGCGTGGCGCGCGTGAGCGTCTCGGTGATCGCGAAGCGCGAGCCGAAGCCGCCTTCGAGCAGCAGCGCGTAGGCGCGGCCGACCGGCGCGCCGGCCCACGCCACCAGCAACGAGGCGACCGCGAGCGTGAACGCGACGTCGCCGATCGGCGCCGCGATCATAGCCACGCGCGACGGCACGGCGCGCCGCTCAAGCCGCATGCGGGTCCTCCTGCGCGGCGGGCTCGGCGTGCGCGTCGCCGGCCGCGTCCGCCGCGAGCCCGCTCATCGCGCGGCCGATGGCCGCCAGCGTCCACTCGCGCGCCGGACGCGCCGGGCCGAGCCGTCCGCGGTGCAGCACCGCGATGCGATCGGCCAGCGCGAAGATCTCGTCGAGGTCCTCGCTGATCAGCAGCACCGCGCCGCCGGCCGCCGCGGCGTCGAGCAGCCGCTGGTGCACGTAGGCCACTGCGCCCACGTCGAGGCCCCAGGTGGGCTGGTCGGCGACGATCAGCTTCGGCGCGTCGCGGCGCGCCGGATCGCCGTCGCCGTCGCCTTCGCCGGACAGCGC
>CAZFET010000523.1:0-1849 GCA_964517545.1 uncultured Burkholderiaceae bacterium | reverse complement strand
GGCCCATCAGGCGGCGCTGCGGCGCGCCGCGCGCTTGGCCGGCGCCTTGGAGGCGGCCCTGGCGGCCGGCTTCGCACCGGCCTTGCCGGCACCGGACTTCGACAGCGCGGCGACCTTGGCCGACAGCTCGTCGATGCGCTTGATCAGCGCGTCGACGTCCTTGCTCGACGGCACGCCGAGCTTGCCCATCGCCTTGGCGACGCGCTCCTCGAAGATCGACTCGAGCTTGTCCCACTGCTGGCCGGCCTTGGAGGTCACGTCGTTGGCCATCGCGCTCATCTTCCCGGTGACTTCGCCGATCTTCTCCTCGGCCACCGCCTGCGTCTTCTTCTGCAGGCTCATGCCTTCCTTGACCAGGGCCTCGAACACCTTGGTGCCCTCTTCCTGCGCCTTGCTGAATGCGCCGAGTCCGGCGAGCCAGATCTGCTGCGCCGAGTCCTTCACCGTCGCGGCGAGCTGGCTGTCGAGCAGGCCGGTCGCCGAGGCGGTCTTCTTCTCGGCCATCTTCTGGAGCTTCTTGACCATTGCGCTGTCCTTTCTTGTCGAGAGCGTGTCGACCCGCCGTTCGCGGCGGGCCTGCAGCGCACTATAGGGACGCGCGGCGACGGCCACTCGGCGCGGCTGCCTAATTGTCTAGTGAGCGGCCTCTATGCGAGGCTCCGGGTTAGCGCGAGGCGAGGCGCTGCGCGCCGCGCGCAAGAATCGGCGCTCCACCGCCAGAGGAGGTCTTCCATGCACTACTTCGTGACCGGCGCCACCGGCTTCATCGGCAAGCGCCTCGTCAAGACGCTGCTCGCGCGCCGCGGCACGACCGTGCACTTCCTGCTGCGTGCCGAGAGCGCCGACAAGGTGCCCGCGCTGCTGGAGTACTGGGGCGTCGGCAAGGCGCGCGCGATCCCGGTGTTCGGCGACCTCGGCGCGAAGAAGCTCGGCGTGTCGGCCGACGACCTGAAGGCGCTGAAGGGGCAGGTGGACGCGGTCTACCACCTCGCGGCCGTGTACGACCTGAAGGCCGACGAGGAGTCGCAGGTGCGCGCCAACATCGACGGCACGCGCAACATGGTCGAGTTCGCCAAGGCGGTGGACGCCAGGCACGTGCACCACGTGTCGTCGATCGCCGCGGCCGGCCTGTACGAAGGCGTGTTCCGCGAAGACATGTTCGACGAGGCCGAGAACCTCGAGCACCCGTACTTCATGACCAAGCACGAGAGCGAGAAGATCGTGCGCAAGGAGTGCAAGGTGCCGTGGACGGTGTACCGCCCCGCCTTCGTCGTCGGCGACTCGCAGACCGGCGAGATGGACAAGATCGACGGGCCGTACTACTTCTTCAAGCTGATCCAGCGCATGCGGCAGATCCTGCCGCCGTGGATGCCGTCGATCGGGCTCGAAGGCGGGCGCATCAACATCGTGCCGGTCGACTTCGTGGTCGCGGCGATCGACCACATCAGCCATCACCACGCGCGCGCCAGCGGCCGCTGCTACCACCTGGTCGACCCGATGGGCTACCGCGTCGGCGACGTGCTCGACATCTTCAGCCGCGCCGCGCACGCGCCGAAGATGAACCTGTTCGTCAACGCGGCGCTGCTGGGCTTCATCCCCAAGAGCGTGAAGAAGGGGCTGATGGCGATCGCGCCGGTGCGCCGCATCCGCAACGCGGTGATGAAGGACCTCGGGCTGCCCGAGGACATCTTCACCTTCGTCAACTGGCCCACGCGCTACGACCGCCGCGAGACCGACGCGGCGCTCAAGGGCAGCGGCATCGAGTGCCCCAACCTGCACGACTACGCGTGGCGCCTGTGGGACTACTGGGAGCGCCGCCTCGACCCCGATCTCTTCATCGACCGCAGCC
>CAZFET010000522.1:0-1851 GCA_964517545.1 uncultured Burkholderiaceae bacterium | reverse complement strand
CCCTGTTCTACGGCGGCCTGGTGCGCAGCAAGAACATGCTGTCGGTGCTGATGCAGGTGATGGTCACGTTCTCGATGGTCGTCGTGCTGTGGGCGCTGTACGGCTACAGCCTCGCGTTCACCGAGGGCAATGCCTACATCGGCGGGCTCGACCGGCTGTTCCTCAAGGGCGTGTTCGACCCCGCGAGCGGCGCCTTCGCGATGGCCGCCACGTTCAGCAAGGGCGTCTACATCCCCGAGCTGGTGTTCGTGGCGTTCCAGGCCACGTTCGCCGGCATCACCTGCTGCCTGATCGTCGGCGCCTTCGCCGAGCGCATTAAGTTCTCGGCGGTGCTGCTGTTCATGGCGCTGTGGTTCACCTTCAGCTACACGCCGATCGCGCACATGGTCTGGTACTGGATGGGCCCCGACGCCTACGCCAGCAAGGACGTGGTCGACGCGATGAACGCCAAGGCCGGCCTGATCTGGCAGTGGGGCGCGCTGGACTTCGCCGGCGGCACCGTGGTGCACATCAACGCCGCCGTCGCGGGCCTGGTGGGCGCGTACATGATCGGCAAGCGCGTGGGCTACGGCCGCGAGGCGATGGCGCCGCACAGCCTGCCGCTCACGATGGTCGGCGCCGCGATGCTGTGGGTCGGCTGGTTCGGCTTCAATGCCGGCTCGGCGCTGGAAGCCGGCAACTCGGCCGTGCTCGCGTTCATGAACACCTTCACCGCCACCTCGGCCGCGGTGCTGGCCTGGTGCGTGGGCGAGGCGCTGCTGCGCGGCAAGGCCTCGATGCTGGGTGCGGCGTCCGGCGCGGTGGCGGGCCTGGTGGCCATCACGCCGGCTGCCGGCAACGTGGGCCTGATGGGCGCGATCGTCATCGGCGCGGTGGCCGGCTTCGCCTGCCTGTGGGGCGTGAACGGCCTGAAGAAGATGCTCGGCGCGGACGACTCGCTCGACGTGTTCGGCGTGCACGGCGTGGGCGGCATCGTCGGCGCGCTGCTGACCGGCGTGTTCAACAACCAGGCGCTCGGCGGCCCGGGCCTGGTGACCGACTGGGTCACGGCCACCGTGGGCAGCAACGCCATCGGCGCGCAGGTCTGGATCCAGCTCAAGGCCGTGCTGCTGACCGTGGTGTGGTCGGGCGTCGTGTCGCTCGTGGCCTACAAGATCGTCGGCCTGGTGATCGGCCTGCGCGTCACCGAGGAAGAAGAACGCGAGGGCCTGGACATCACCACGCACGGCGAGACGGCGTACAGCAAGTGAGGCTGCACGCGTAATCGAGGCGCCGCTTCCGGCGACTCTCAAGTCGATGTGGCTCCGCCACTCGACTCGAACCCCCGCGGGGGCGGGCCGACAGGGCCGGCCCTGGGGGCGACTCAGAAGGGCTGCCCGCGGGCAGCCCTTCGTGCTTGTCCAGACGCCTTCACGGCGCGCCGTGCCGGGCGGCCCTTGGAACGGGCACGGCCGGACGCATCTGCCTAGAATCTTTCGCGCGGACCTTCGGTACGGAGTGTCCGCACCACAGCGCGCCGCAGCGCCGCGCGCTGCCGTTGGACCGACCCCGACGCGCCGTCGTCGCCCCTCCCGAGGTTTTTCATGGTTCCCCACCTCGTCACCGCTCTCACCGGCCCGATCAACGAGCTCGAGGCGCGCATCCTCGACTCCATGCCCGCCATAGAGCGCTGGTTCCGCCTGGAGTGGATGGAGCACACGCCGCCGTTCTACACCTCGGTCGACGTGCGCAACGCCGGCTTCAAGCTGGCGCCGGTGGACACCAACCTGTTCCCCGGCGGCTTCAACAACCTCAACCCGGCCTTCCTGCCGCTGTGCGTGCAGGCCGCCATGTCGGCCATCGAGAAGATCT
>CAZFET010000521.1:0-1851 GCA_964517545.1 uncultured Burkholderiaceae bacterium | reverse complement strand
AAGTCGAGCCACACGCCGGCGATCGGCAGCGCCGGATGGCACTGCTGCAGCCGCTCGAGCGACTCGCGCAGGAAGTCCGTCGAGATGTCGACCGCCACGTAGGCCGCGGGCTGCAGGTCGCCGATCAGCCGCGCGGCCTTCTCGCAGTTGCCCGCGCCGAGGTCGACCAGCACGCTGCCCGGCCCGACGGCCGCGCCGATCTCGGCGGCGTGCGCGTCGAAGATCGAGCGCTCGGTGCGCGTGGGGTAGTACTCGGGCAGCTCGGTGATCGCCTCGAACAGCCGCGCGCCCAGCGCGTCGTACAGGAACTTCGGCGCCACCCACGGTTGCGGTGCCGACAGGCCGGCGGCCAGCTCGCGGCGCGTCGTGTCGTCGTCGGCTCGGTACAGCTGAAAGAAGCGGGGTTGCGGCATGGGCGGGCTGGCGTGGACGGAGCCCGGTCCGTCGGCCGACCGACCCGGCTCCTTACAGGGATTTGCGATGCCGGCAGCTTCGCGGCGAAGCGCCTAACATCGGCCCGCACGATGCCCGTTCTTTCCCACCACTGCAAGAGGTGACCCATGCCCAGCCTGTCCGCTTCCCGCACGCTCAAGGCCCTGATGACCTGCGCCATCGTCGCCTTCGGCTCCATCACCCACGCGCAGCAGGTGTTCAGGGTCACGGCGATTCCCGACGAGTCGCCGACCGAGCTGCAGCGCAAGTTCGAGCCGCTGGGCAAGTACCTCGAGAAGCAACTGGGCATGAAGGTGGAGTGGACCCCGGTCACCGACTACGCGGCCGCGGTCGAGACGCTGGTCAACAAGAAGGTCGATCTCGCCTGGTTCGGCGGCTTCACCTTCGTGCAGGCGCACCAGCGCTCCGGCGGCAAGGTGATCCCGCTGGTGCAGCGCGAGGAAGACGAGAAGTTCCGCTCGGTGTTCATCACCGATGCGAAGTCGGGCATCAACCGGCTGGAAGACCTGAAGGGCCGCACCTTGAGCTTCGGCTCGCAGTCCAGCACCTCGGGGCATCTCATGCCGCGCAGCTTCCTGCTGGCCGCGAAGATCGATCCCGACAAGGACCTCAAGCGCGTCAGCTTCTCCGGCGCGCACGACGCCACCATCGCGGCGGTGGCCAGCGGCAAGGTCGACGCCGGCGCGCTGAACATCTCGGTGTGGGAGAAGTTCGTGCAGGAGAAGAAGGTCGACCCGGCGCAGGTGAAGGTGTTCTACACGACGCCGACCTACTACGACTACAACTGGTCGGTGCACGCCGACATGCCGGCGGCGCTGCGCGAGAAGCTCGCCAAGGCCTTCCTCGACCTGAACGCCAACACGCCGGAAGGTGCCGAGATCCTCAAGCTGCAGCGCGCGACGAAGTTCGTGCCGACCAAGGTGTCGAACTACGACGGCATCCGCGCCGCGGCCGAGAACGCCGCGCTGCTGAAGAACTGAACCCGCGGCCGATGCCGCTCGTGCGACTGCGCGGCGTCGCGCTGCGCCATCCGGCCGCGCGCGACGCGTTCGCGCTGCGCGACGTGGGGCTCGACGTCGAGCCCGGCGAAGTGGTGGCCGTGATCGGGCCGTCGGGCGCCGGCAAGACCACCTTGCTGCACGGCATGGCGCTGGCGCTGCGGCCGACGGCCGGCGAGCTCGAGCTGTTCGGGCAGTCGCCGTGGCCGCGTCCGCCGCGCGCGCTGCGATCGCGGCTCTTCCTCGCGCCGCAGGTGCCGCCGCTGCCGCCGCGCCAGCGCGTGGTGACGGCGGTGCTCGCCGGCCGCCTGCCGCACGAAGGGCTGGGCACCAGCCTGCGCTCGCTGTTCTGGCCGCGCGCGCCAGCGGCCGCCGCCGACGCGCTCGCGCGCTTCGAGCT
>CAZFET010000520.1:269-1855 GCA_964517545.1 uncultured Burkholderiaceae bacterium | reverse complement strand
GGGCAGGCCGCGCAGGGCGAGGCCGCGCGCGACGCGCGGCTGCGGCGTCTCCATCGCCGCGCGCACGCGCTCGAACGCCTCGCCGGGCAGCGCGACCGTGCCGCGCAGCACCTCGAGCGCCAGCCGCGCATCGCCGGGCGTGCCGCTGATCCACACGTCGTCGCCCGCGCGCGCGCCGCCGCGGCGCAGCGCGCGGCCCTCGGGCAGCTCGCCGATCACGGTGATGCACAGGGCCAGCGGCCCGGCGGTGGTGTCGCCGCCGACCAGCTCGATGCCGTGCGCGTCGGCCAGCGCGTACAGGCCGCGCGAGAAGCCGTCGAGGAACGCCTCGTCCACGCGCGGCATCGCCAGCGCCAGGGTGAAGGCCAGCGGGGTCGCGCCGCAGGCCGCGAGGTCCGACAGGTTGACCGCCAGCGCCTTGTGGCCCAGGCGCTCGGGCGCGACGGTCGACACGAAGTGCCGGCCCTCGACCAGCATGTCGCTCGACACCGCCATCTCGCAGCCGGGGCGCGGCGCGAGCAGCGCGCAGTCGTCGCCCACGCCCAGCCGCGCGCGCCGCGCGGGCCGGCTGAAGTACTTCGCGATCAGGTCGAACTCGCCCAGGCTCATGGCGCGATTGTCGCCGCCGCGAGCCGCCTTCGTGGGATTGCGCAAGCCGCGCGCGGCGCCTATTCCTTGCGCAAGGGTCCGCGCCGCGGACGCGATGCGAAGGAGCCGCGATGCCGTCATCCATCGACCACCGTCGCCGCCGTGCGCTGCTGCTGGCGGCGGCCGTGCTGGCCGCCTGCGGAGGCGGCGGCGTGCTCGCGCTGCTGCCCATCGTCGGGCCGATCGGCGGCTCGTGGGCGCTCGACACGCAGCCGCAGTCGCTCACGCTCGAGGGCTCGCCCGACGAGCGCTTCGACGTCGACCCCGACGTGCCGGCGAGCTTTCCCACCGAGTCGCGCTACACGGTCAGCGGCAACTTCCTCACGCGCGTGCCGTCGGCGCCGTGCTTCAGCGCGAACGGACAGCCGATCGCGGTGACCGGCACGGTCGACGACGACCTGCTGGTGCTGCGCAGCGGCGCCACCGAGTGCCTGCGCGCGCGCTTCGTCGACGTGCGCACCCTGCAGGTGGACGCCAGCCGCCTCTACCGCAACAACACGCCGCAGATCAACCTGACCACGCAGGTGTGGATCAACGCCGACGCCGCCGGCCAGCGCTTCACGTTCACGCAGGGCGCGTTCGCGGGCGACGACGTGACCGACACCATCGCCGGCTGCCGCGGCAGCGGCGCGGGCGCGCTGCCGCTCGGCGGCACGATCGCGGGATTCGACACCAACACCCTGCGCGGGCCCGAGGTGGTGCAGCTCGTCGTCGGCACCGGCACGGGCGCGACGACCTTCGTCAACGGACGCTTTCGCGGCGCCTCGGAGATCCAGTTCGGGCCCGGCGGCGGGCCGAGCCTGACCTTGCGCCGCACGAAGGACGCGCCGCTCGCCGGCACCTGTCCGCCCTGAAGTGTCGTACGGAGGTCGCGCGGCGCCGCGCCGCGCCGGATCAGTTCGCGAGCCGCGGCAGGAAGTGCGCGCGGCGCAGCAGCA
>CAZFET010000520.1:0-259 GCA_964517545.1 uncultured Burkholderiaceae bacterium | reverse complement strand
TGCCGCCGGCGCGCTCGATCGCCAGCGCCAGGGTCTCGCATTCGCGCACCGCGGCCCAGGCGTGCGCCACCGTGAGCGGCGGCAGGGCGCCGGCCCACAGCGCGACGCGGTCGCCGGCGCGCAGCCCGGCCGCGTGCGCGGGGCTGTCGTCGAGCACCGCCGTGATCACCAGCGCGTCGCCTTGCCGGTCGAGCGTGAAGCCGAAACCGCCGAGCACCTGGCGCGTGCCGGGCTCGACGCACAGGCGCCGCTGCGCGAG
>CAZFET010000519.1:263-1855 GCA_964517545.1 uncultured Burkholderiaceae bacterium | reverse complement strand
ACTTGAACCCCCGCGGGGGGCGGGCCGGCAGGGCCGGCCCTGGGGGCGCTCAGAGATCGACGGCCAGCGCGTCGCACTCGAAGTCGAGCCAGCGGCGCGCGAACGCCGCGAGGCGCTGCACGTCGCCGCTGGTGCGCAAGGCCACCGGACCGGTGCGGGTGCCGGCGCCGTCGGCCACGGCGCCACCGACCCGCGACGCGACGTGCCGGGCCACCGCATCGGCCGTGTCGACGAGCGTCACCCCCGGCCCGAGCGCCTGCTCGACGAGCGGCGCGGCGAACGGGTAGTGCGTGCAGCCCAGCACCACGACGTCGCAGCCGGCCTCGCGCAACGGCGCCGCGTGTCGCTCGACCTCGGCGCGCAGCGCGGGCGATCGGAGGTCGCCGTCCTCGATGGCCGACGCGAGGCCGGCGCACGCGCGCACGTGCAGGTCCACGCCGGCTGCGTACCGGCGCGCGAGGCGCGCGAAACGCGGGCTGCGCAGCGTCGACGGTGTGGCCATCACGCCGACGCGGCCGTTGCGCGTGAGCGCGGCGGCCGGCTTGAGGCCGGGCTCGACGCCGACGATCGTCCAGCCGGCGTGCCGTTCGCGCAGCTCGTCGATCGCCGCGGCCGTCGCGGTATTGCAGGCAACCACGAGCGCGTCGCAGCCGCGCTCGCGCAGATGCGCGGCGATGCGTCGGGAGCGCTCGCGCACGTGCGCCTCGTCGCGTTCGCCGTAGGGCGCGTGGCCCGCGTCGGCGACGTACGTGAAGGCCGCCGCGGGGCATTCGCGCACGAGCGCGCGCAGCACGGTGAGGCCGCCGACTCCGGAGTCGAAGACGCCGATGTGCACGGAGGACGATGCGGATGGCATGGTGGCGTGCAGTCTATTGAGCTTTCCATCGCGCGCGACGGCGACACCGTCGTTGGCAGCGCCACCGCCGTTGGCAGCACCACCGTCGTTGGCAGCGCCACCGTCGTGGACGGCAACACCACCCGTTCGGGCCGAGCCTGTCGAAGCCCTCGCGACGACGGTGGTGGGGCTTCGACCGGCTCAGCTCGTTCGACAGGCTCACGACGTACGGGGGCTTCGACAAGCTCGGCCCGAACGGCGGTCGCTCAGCCCGAACGGTGATCGAGCCGTCGTCATCATCGGAGTGGTCAATGGACTGCGCCGTGCGAGTCGCCCGGCGCGTCGCCGCGGCGCGGGTTGCCCGCGCGAGTCACCCGCGCGACGCGTGCGCTGGAGAGCGCCGTCTAGAATAGAACGGTCGTTCGATTTATCGTGCGGCCCGTCGCTGCGGCGGCCGGCCGGCCGGGCATGCCGGACCCGGCGCCTAGAATTCCGACCGATCCCGAGTCATTCCCATCGATCGTTTGCCGAGGAGTTGCGCGCCATGAAAGTACTCGTCCCCGTCAAGCGCGTCGTCGACTACAACGTCAAGGTGCGCGTGAAGTCCGACGGCAGCGGTGTCGACATCGCCAACGTCAAGATGTCGATGAACCCGTTCGACGAAATCGCCGTCGAGGAGGCGGTGCGGCTGAAGGAGAAGGGCGCGGCGAGCGAGATCGTCGCCGTCTCCTGCGGCGTGAGCCAGTGCCAGGAGACC
>CAZFET010000519.1:0-253 GCA_964517545.1 uncultured Burkholderiaceae bacterium | reverse complement strand
CTGCGCACGGCCATGGCCATCGGTGCCGACCGCGCCATCCTCGTCGAGACCGACGTCGAGCTCCAGCCGCTGGCCGTGGCCAAGCTGCTGAAGGCCCTGGTCGACAAGGAGCAGCCGCAGCTCGTCATCCTCGGCAAGCAGGCCATCGACGACGACTGCAACCAGACCGGCCAGATGCTCGCCGCGCTCCTCGGGTGGTCCCAGGCGACCTTCGCGTCCAAGGTGAAGATCGAGGGTGAGGGTGCCCAGGTGA
>CAZFET010000518.1:0-1856 GCA_964517545.1 uncultured Burkholderiaceae bacterium | reverse complement strand
CGAACTCGGCGAACAGGTCCTTGGGCATCTTGCCCAGGGTGTTGACCAGCACGTTGAGGCGGCCACGGTGGGCCATGCCGATCACGATCTCCTGCACGCCCTTCTCGCCGGCGCGGCGCACGAGCTCGTCCATCGACGCGATGAAGCTCTCGCCGCCTTCGAGCGAGAAGCGCTTCTGGCCGACGTACTTGGTGTGCAGGAAGCGCTCGAGGCCCTCGGCGGCGGTCAGCCGGTCGAGGATGTGCTTCTTCTGCTCGGCGGTGAACGTCGGCTTGGTGCGGCACGACTCCAGGCGTTCCTGCCACCACCGCTTCTCGGTCGGATCGGTGATGTGCATGAACTCCGCGCCGATCGTGCCGCAGTACGTCTCGCGCAGCGCCAGCACGATCTGCCGCAGGGTCATCTGCTCGGCGGTCGTGAAGTACGTGTTCGTGGCGCTGAAAGTGATGTCCATGTCACTTTCAGTCAGGTCGTAGAACGCCGGCTCGAGCTCGGGGATCTTCGGCCGCTCGGTGCGCTTCAGCGGGTCGAGGTCGGCCCAGCGCGAGCCGAGGAAGCGGTACGCCGCGATCAGCGACTGCACGTGCACCTGCTTGCGCGCGACCGCGAGGTCGGTGGTGCTGGCCTTGAGCGCGAAGGCGCCGGCCTTGGCGCGCTGCGCGAAGGACTCGATCACCGGGGCGTGCGCGACGTCGCGGGTGTCGCTGCCGTCGACCGCGGGCACGTTCTGCAGCGCGTCGAAGTAGGCGCGCCAGTTCTCGGGGACGGAGCCGGGGTTGTCGAGGTAGGCCTCGTAGAGCTCCTCGACGTAGGGGGCGTTGCCCCCGAACAGGTACGAGTTCGCCCTGTACTGCTGCATCATCGCTCGCTCACCTCTCGCCCCGGTCTGCAGGGCAGTCGATGGGTTGAACAACCTTCCGCGACACGGCTTGACCGGTTGGCGGATTGCGACCCGCCTTCACTGAGACCAGCAAAGGGGACGGGAAGGACCTGGAAGTCAGGCCGCGACTGTAACACCGCGCGCTTGACGCGGTGCTGACGCGGGCGTGGCGCCGGCGCCTCAGCGGCCGAGCAGTTCGGCACGCGCGGCGCGGTACTCGCGCTCCAGCCGCTCGACGAGCGCGCCGGCGGGCAGCACGGCCTTGACCGCTCCGATGCCCTGGCCGGAACCCCAGATGTCCTTCCAGGCCTTGACCTCGGTGCTGCCGAAGCTCATCTTGCTCGGGTCGCTCGCGGGCAGCGAGTCCGGGTCGAGCCCCGCGTTGCGGATCGAGCCCTTGAGGTAGTTGCCGTGCACGCCGGTGAACAGGCTCGAGTACACGATGTCGGCGCTCGAGCTCTCGACGATCATCTGCTTGTAGGCGTCGGTCGCGCGCGCCTCCTCGGTGGCGATGAAGGCGCTGCCGATGTAGGCGAGGTCCGCGCCCATCGCCTGCGCGGCGAGCACCGCGCGGCCGGTCGCGATGGCGCCCGACAACGCCAGCGGGCCGTCGAACCAGTCCCGGATCTCCTGCACCAGCGCGAACGGGCTGGTCGTGCCGGCGTGGCCACCGGCGCCCGCGGCCACGGCGATCAGGCCGTCGGCGCCCTTCTCCACCGCCTTGCGCGCGAAGCGGTCGTCGATGATGTCGTGCATCACGAGGCCGCCCCAGCCGTGCACCGCGTCGTTGACGTCGGTGCGCGCGCCCAGCGAGGTGATGACGATCGGCACCTTGTATTTCTCGCAGAGGTCGACGTCGTGCTGCAGCCGGTCGTTGGAGCTGTGCACGATCTGGTTGACGGCGAACGGCGCCACCTTCTTCTCGGGATGCTTCGCCTTGTACTCGCGCAGCTCGGTGGTGATGCGCTGCAGCCAT
>CAZFET010000517.1:0-1861 GCA_964517545.1 uncultured Burkholderiaceae bacterium | reverse complement strand
CGCGCGATGACGCAGGAGCTGAAGTGAGCCGCGCGCTCATCGAGCCCGGCGCCACCCTCGCCGACGGCCGCCCGGCCACGCTCGGCGTGATGGGCGGCGGCCAGCTCGGCCGCATGTTCGTGCATGCCGCGCAGGCCCTGGGCTACTACACCGCGGTGCTCGACCCCGATCCGGCCAGTCCGGCCGGCCGCGTGGCGCACTGGCACGTGCAGGCCGACTACCTCGACGAGCAAGGCCTCGCGCAGCTGATGCAGCGCTCGGCCGCGATCACCACCGAGTTCGAGAACGTGCCGGCGGCGGCGCTGGTCACGCTCGGCGCGCACCGCCCGGTCGCGCCGGGCGCGCAGGCGGTGGCCGTGTGCCAGGACCGCGCGGCCGAGAAGGCGCACTTCGTGCGCTGCGGCGTGCCGTGCGCGCCGCATGCGCCGATCGACAGCGACGTGCAGCTCGCCGCCGTGCCCGACGCGCTGCTGCCCGGCCTGCTCAAGACCGCGCGCCTCGGCTACGACGGCAAGGGTCAGATCGCGGTGGCCACGCGCGACGAGCTGGCGCGCGCGTGGGCCGCGCTGAAGCAGGTGCCGTGCGTGCTGGAAAAGCGCCTGCCGCTCGCGGCCGAGGTCAGCGTGATCCTCGCGCGCAGCGCGCATGGCGACGTGGTGCACTTCCCGGTGCAGCGCAACCTGCACCGCGGCGGCATCCTCGCGGTCACCGAGGTGCCGTCGCGCCTGCCGGCGGCCACCGAGGCGCAGGCGCGCGACGCCGCCACCGCGATCGCCGACTCGCTGGGCTACGTGGGCGTGCTGTGCGTCGAGTTCTTCGTGCTCGACGACGGCTCGCTGGTCGCCAACGAGATGGCGCCGCGGCCGCACAACAGCGGCCACTACAGCATCGACGCCTGCGACGTGTCGCAGTTCGAGCTGCAGGTGCGCGCGCTGGCCGGGCTGCCGCTGGTCGCGCCCCGGCTGCACTCGAGCGCCGTGATGCTCAACCTGCTGGGCGACCTGTGGCCGCGCGACGGCAGCGCGCGCACGCCGCCGTGGGCCGACGTGCTCGCGCTGCCCGGCGTGCACCTGCATCTGTACGGCAAGCTCGACGCGCGGCCGGGTCGCAAGATGGGTCACCTGACCGTGACCGCGCCCACCCCCGAGGCTGCGCGCGAGACCGCGCTCGAGGCCGCGCGCCGGCTCGGCATCGAGCCCTGGTAGCGCGGGCGCGGCCGACGATGGCGGTGCTGCAAGGCGACGAGCGCGGCGCGGTGGCGCAGGCCGCCGCGCGCCTGGCCGCCGGCGAGCTGGTCGCCTTTCCGACCGAGACCGTGTACGGCCTCGGCGCGCGCGCCGACGACGATGCCGCCGTGGCAAAGGTCTTCGCCGCCAAGGGCCGGCCGGGCGACCACCCGCTGATCGTGCACGTGCCCGACGTCGACGCGGCGCGGCACTTTGCCGCCGAGTGGTCGCCGCTGGCCGGTCGGCTGGCCGCGGCGTTCTGGCCCGGTCCGCTGACGCTCATCGTGCCGCGCGCGCCGGGCATCGCGGCGGCGGCGGCCGGCGGCCATGCCACCGTCGGGCTGCGCTGCCCGGCGCCTCCGCTCGCGCACGCGCTGCTGGTCGAGGCGGCCAGGCTCGGCGTGGTCGGCGTGGCCGCGCCCAGCGCCAACCGCTTCGGCCGCGTGAGCCCGACGCAGGCGGCGCACGTGGTGTCCGAGTTCGGCGACGCGCTCACGGTGCTCGACGGTGGCGCCTGCCGCGTGGGCATCGAGTCGAGCATCGTCGACGTCAGCCGCGGGCGGCCCGTGCTGCTGCGCCCCGGCGTGCTGACGCGCGCGCAGATCGAGGCGGCAGCCGGCCAGCCGGTGGCCGAT
>CAZFET010000516.1:0-1872 GCA_964517545.1 uncultured Burkholderiaceae bacterium | reverse complement strand
AGGGAATAGAACCTTGCTGAAGAAGACCATCAGGCCATCGCCTTTGAGCAGAGCCCATAACCTTCTTATTTTTTATGGTAATCTCTCCATAGGATATGGATTGGAAACATAAAGGGCTTTTCAGGTGAAGGGAATCAGAGGGGTGACGGGTTTCCCTGAGTAGTTTGAATTCTGGTGAGAGACCGATTTTCGAGAGTGCAAGACCAAAGGCCCTGCTAATCCTTTTATAACTGTTGAGTAATCCTTTCGAGAATACTCCATATTCTGTCTTTACAGAGAAACTGTATGTGATCTCATGAAGGTGCAAGATTGCACGGCCTCCGGTAGGCCTTCTGACAATCGGAATACCTCTCCCTATGCAATAACCAATGTTAATATCGCTCACCTTCTGAAAGTATCCGATACTGACAGATGGCCTATCCCATTCGTAAAGCCTCAATGTTGGGGGCGAATCGCCTTTTTTGACTGCCGTAGCAATCGCCTCATCCAAGGCCATATTATAAAAAGCCCTGCAAGGACCGGTATCAATAAAACGCCAGTTATCTGTCATGGAAAACTATGAGGACCTTAATTTACCAATAAATTCGTTAATTCTTCTTATGCCTTCCCTCAGTTCTGTTATCTTCTCCATAGAAAAAAGTTTAACACCAGACACACCCATTGGCGCAAGAGGCTGTTCAACCGAATTGGAAGCTTGAAGCATGTCTCTTGATATGCTATTTTTAATAGAGCCTCGCAAAAATATGAAAAAGTCATTTTTCTTAGTTTTAATCAGCCTGCTAGTTTTATTCTCTATCTCTTCATCTATTGCTCTAATTAGTGAGACACTCATGTTACGGAGCAATACAGAGGATAGTGAAAATAATCCCCTCAACCCCCCTTTAATTCCCCCCTTAGCAAGGGGGGATACAGAGGGGTCAAAGGGAGGCAAGGGGGGATTATTGAAGCAAGAAGTACAGAGGATTCAGAGTGCTTACGGGAATATCAGAGATATAAAAGGAAATTTCATACAGAAAAGCTACATAAAAGACCTTAAGCGCATGGATACATATAAAGGTCAATTTTTTATCAAGATGCCGATGAAGTTGCGGTGGGAGTATGAGGGAGAGGTACCCCAGGAGGTCTTTATTAATGATGATGAGATCATAATATATCAAAAAAAGGAGAAACAGGCATTCAGGGGTAAGCTTGACAGGAACGCCTATGGCCAGGCACCAATAGCCCTGTTGAGCGGATTTGGAAAAATTCAAGAGGAGTTCTCAGTATCCACAATGAACAGAGGTCTCCTCCTGAAACCAAAAAGTCCCATGGGAGGGATCCTCTCTATAGAAATTGAACCTTCTGAGGGTGAATTTCCGATAAGTTCCTTCATAATAAAAGATTCACACTCTAACAGGATAGAAATAATACTGAAGGATGTAAAAGTTAATACGGGTTTGAAAGAGGGATTGTTTGAGCCCTCCTTACCAGGGGACATAAAGATATATGAGCATAATCTTGGGGATTGACACCTCCTGTGATGACACAGCAGCAGCTATCGTCGAGAATGGGACAAAGGTTCTATCCAACATAGTCTCAAACCAGACTCAGATACACAAAAAATACGGTGGTATTGTCCCTGAGCTTGCATCCCGCCGGCACATAGAGATGATATGGCCTGTCACGGATGAGGCACTCAAGGCTGCCAGTATTAAACTTGAAGATCTCTCCGGAGTTGCTGTATGCCATGGTCCTGGCCTGATAGGTTCTCTCCTTGTGGGTTGCTCTTTTGCAAAGGCCCTATGCTATGCAAAGGGAATTCCCCTCGCTGCAGTAAACCATCTCGAGGGCCATATATTCTCCTCATTTCTTGAAGAGCCAAAACCAGCCTTC
>CAZFET010000515.1:0-1876 GCA_964517545.1 uncultured Burkholderiaceae bacterium | reverse complement strand
GCTTCGTCGACCTGTCGATCTTCAGCCGCGACGCGCGCTTCGTGCACTGACGACCGGCGCCCGCGCCGGCCCGCGCGGGCGCCGCGCCCGCCGCCGTCCGTGCACAGTGCACGCAACTTTTCTACGCGCCCGCGCGACTCGTCGCGGGCCCGTGCCGCGAGCCCCTGTCGCGGCCGCGAGGCGTGGGCTACGCTTCATCGCGATGGCCCGTGACGTGAGGGCCAGCACCCCATCAGTCGTCGGGATACCCACCATGCAGCGTCGCGATGTCCTGCGTCGGCTCACCGCTTCGGCCGCAGCGCTTGCGCTGCCCGCGGTCGCCCAGAACAACCGCACCATCACGCTCGGCCAGTCGGCCGCGTTCAGCGGCCCGGCCGCGCAGCTCGGCATCCAGATGAACCTGGGCGCCAGGCTGTACTTCGACCAGCTCAATGCCGCCGGCGGCGTCAACGGCCATCCCGTCGAGCTCAAGACGATGGACGACGGCTACGAGCCCGACCGCTGCAAGGCCAACACCGACAAGCTGATCAAGGACGACGTGTTCGCGCTGTTCGGCTACGTCGGCACGCCGACGTGCCTGGCCGCGCTGCCGCTGGTCAACGACAGCAAGACGCCGTTCTTCGGCCCGTTCACCGGCGCCGAGGCGCTGCGCGATCCGTTCAGCAAGGTCGTGTTCCACCTGCGCGCGTCGTACTACGACGAGACCGCGCTGATCGTGAAGCAGCTCACCTCGCTCGGCCTGAAGAAGATCGCCGTCTTCCGCCAGAACGACAGCTACGGCCAGGCCGGCCTCGACGGCGTGGTGCGCGCGCTCAAGCCGCTCGGGCTCGCGCCGCACGCGGTGGGCGCGGTGCAGCGCAACACGGTCGACGTCGCCGAGGCGGTGAAGACCATCGTGCCGACCGCGCCCGACGCGGTGGTGCAGATCAGCGCGTACAAGAGCTGCGCGGCGTTCATCCGCGAGGCGCGCAAGGCCGGCTACGGCGGCACCTTCTACAACGTGTCGTTCGTCGGCACGCAGGCGCTGGCCGACGAGCTCGGCCGCGAAGGCCGCGGCGTGATGATCAGCCAGGTCGTGCCCTATCCGTTCAGCCTCACCACGCCGATCTCGCGCGAGTACCTCGACGCGATGAAGAAGGCCGGCGGCGATGCCGTGCCCAACTACTCGAGCATGGAAGGCTATCTGGCGGCCAAGGTGTTCGCCGAGGGGCTGCGCCGTGCCGGCCGCAACCCGTCGCGCGAGCAGTTGATCGCCGGGCTGGAATCGATACAAAACCAAAGTTTCGGGGGGTTCAACGTGAGCTTCGGTCCGCGCGACCACGTGGCGTCGACCTTCGTCGATCTGTCCATGCTCACAGAAGACGGCAAGGTGAAACGCTGACGTCACCCTGCCGCGAGGAGCCCGCATGCAACGTCGCAGCTTCGTCCGCACCCTGGCCGCCACGGCGGCCGCCCTGACCGGCGCACCGCTGTTCGCGCAGGACCTGAAGAAGATCGTCCTCGGCCAGTCGGCCCCGCTCACCGGGCCGGCCGCGCAGCTCGGGCTGCAGTTCCAGCGCGGCGCGCGGCTGATGATCGACCGGCTCAACGCGCGCGGCGGCGTCAACGGACGCACGCTCGAGCTCGTCAGCCTGGACGACGGCTACGAGCCCGAACGCTGCAAGGCCAACACCGAGAGGCTGATCTCGCATGACGTGTTCGCGCTGTTCGGCTACATCGGCACGCCCACGTCGCTGGCCGCGTTGCCGCTGGCCACCGCGGCGAAGGTGCCCTTCCTCGCGCCCTTCACCGGCGCGCAGGCCCTGCGCGAGCCGTTCAACCGCTACGTCTTCCACGTGCGCGCCTCGTACTTCGACGAGACCGCGAAGATCGTCAA
>CAZFET010000514.1:0-1891 GCA_964517545.1 uncultured Burkholderiaceae bacterium | reverse complement strand
GAGTGCGCGCCGATCTCGGTGGACGTGCGCACCTCCTTGGCCACCGAGAACGAGCGCTGGAAGAGCTGGTGCAAGGTGGTGCCGAGGGTGCCGGCGACGTCGGCCTCGCGCACCGCCTGCTTCATCTGGCCGAGGATCTGCGGCTCGCCCAGCACCATGGAGTCGAGCCCCGCCGCGACCCGGAACGCGTGCCGCGCCGCGTCGTCGTTCTCGCGCACGTAGGCGTGGTCCAGCAGCTTGGCGGCCGGTACGCCGCCGCTGGCGGCCAGCCACTCGGCGGTGGGAGCGATCAGATCGCGCACGGGGCCGTGGCCGGACGCCACGTACAGCTCGGTGCGGTTGCAGGTGGACAGGATCGCCGCCTCGGGCGCCGCGTCGGCGCGTGCGAGCTGGGCGCGAAAGGTCTTGAGCGTCGGCGCGATCTGCTCGATCGAGAACGCGAACCGCCCGCGCAGATCCAGCGGCGCGCTGCCGTGGTTCAGCCCGAGGGTGAAGACGCTCATCGGCGAATTATAAAATTCGGCCTCCCGAACTCGACCTTGCGCCACCGCAAATTGGGCCCGCTGGACGCCTTGTGGCACGTCGCCAACTTCTTCGCGCCGGCGATCGGGGTGGCGCTGCTGTCGGCGTCGATCGCCAAGCTGCTGTGGCGCCAGGAGCTGAAGCCGGTGCCCTGGAAGCGGCTCGCCGGCTGGGCCGCGGCGGCCTCGGCGGCGGTGCTGCTCGGCGGGCTCGTGCTGTTCGGCCGCGACGGCAAGATGGCGACCTACGGGGCGATGGTGCTGGCCTGCGCCGCCGCGCTGTGGTGGTCGGGCTTCGCGGCCCGGCGCGCCTGAGCGCGTCGCCGCGGGGTCGGTCGGGCCGACGAGATCGCGGTGACGGTCAGGCCGGCAGGGCGCCCGTGACGGTCAGGCCGGCGAGACCGCCTCGTCGACCCGCAGCACCTCGCCGCGCAGGGAATGCGGCAGCGCCTGCGCGATCGTGACGTCGAGCATGGGGGCGACGAGGCTGCGCTCGCCCTCGAAGTTGACGGTGCGGTTGCACTCGGTGCGGCCCATCAGCTCGGTCGGGTCCTTGCGGCTCGGGCCTTCGACGAGGATGCGCTGGCGCGTGCCGACGCGACTCTCGCTGATGCGCCGCACGTTCGTCTCGAGCAGCGCCTGCAGCTTCTGCAGCCGCGCGAGCTTCACGGCCTGCGGCGTGTCGTCGTGCAGCGCGGCGGCCGGCGTGCCGGGTCGCGGGCTGAAGACGAAGCTGAACGAGGCGTCGTAGCCGACCTCCTCGACGAGCTTCATCAGCTTGTCGAAGTCGGCCTCGGTCTCGCCGGGAAAGCCGACGATGAAGTCGCTCGACAGGCTGATGCCGGGGCGCACCGCGCGCAGCTTGCGGATCGTGCTCTTGTATTCGAGCGCGGTGTAGCCGCGCTTCATGGCGGCGAGGATGCGGTCGCTGCCGTGCTGCACCGGCAGGTGCAGGTGGTTCACCAGCTTCGGCACGCGCCCGTACACGTCGACGAGCGCCTGCGTGAACTCGTTCGGGTGGCTCGTGGTGTAGCGGATGCGCTCGATGCCGGGGATCTCGGCCACGTACTCGATCAGGGTCGCGAAGTCGGCGATCTCGCCGCTGCCGCCCATCGGTCCGCGATAGGCGTTGACGTTCTGGCCGAGCAGGGTCACTTCCTTCACGCCCTGGTCGGCGAGCCCGGCCACCTCCGTGAGCACGTCGTCGAACGGGCGGCTCACCTCCTCGCCGCGGGTGTAGGGCACCACGCAGTACGAGCAGTACTTCGAGCAGCCTTCCATGATCGACACGAAGGCGCTCGCGCCTTCCACGCGCGCCGGCGGCAGGTGGTCGAACTTCTCGATCTCGGGGAAGCTGATGTCCACCTGCG
>CAZFET010000513.1:0-1895 GCA_964517545.1 uncultured Burkholderiaceae bacterium | reverse complement strand
CGCGTGATCAAGGCAGATGAGATTTGGAAAATTCGTTTGGGAGACGGCGCGCTCGCTTGCAAATTGGCATAGAAAATCTCACCGCAAAGGCGCAAACCCTGGCACTTGCGTTCCCGCCAGGGCAAGTGGAACGCCAAGGGAAAATGGTAAAAACAAGCGTGAAAGCTTATTTTTTCTTTGCGCTCTTGGCGTCTTGGCGGTAAAAATTACACGTGCACCTGCCGCACGTGCAGGTGTTTCCGATAAAGTCTAATTGCGAACCGACAGCACATCGTGGACTTTTAACCGACAGCACATCGCAGACGTTTGAACCTTAACAACCGACAGCACATCGTAGACCTTTGTGCAATTGTTTCCGCCACTTGAGCGTATAGTTTCCTCTGTGTAACCGTCAGCGACACAAGGAGGAAACGATGAAGGACGAACTCTCGCTCCGTCACCAAGCCATTCGCATGCGTTTAGCCGGCGAGCCCGTGCTTCGGATTTGCCAAACGGCACATCGTTCCAAGGCATGGTTCCAAAAGTGGGGGGAACGTTATTTGGAACTGGGCACGGAAGGACTGTATGACCTGACGCGTGCCACTCACCAAGTGGTGAATCGCACGCCGCATCACATTGAGCGCGCCGTGCTCAGCATCCGTCGTCGGTTAGCGGCACATGCGACTCCGCAAACCCGCTATGCCTTCGTCGGGGCGGCGACGATTCAGACCGAACTCAAAGACCTGGGTTACACGCCACTGCCCACGCTACGCACCATCGAACGCATTTTGCAACGGGCGAATCTTACCAGTCCGCCGCTGCAGCTTGCCCGGCGCGTATCTCACCGCGCTTACCCGGGCCCGCAAGCCCACGATTCGAATCAGGTTCATCAGGTCGACTTAGTCGGACCGCGTTACCTGCAAGGCGATAAAACCAAGTATTACTTCGCGGTGTGCAAAGATGCGTTTGACCAGTCGGTTTACCTCGAATTTCTCGATGGAACGACCCTGGAACACCTCCTGCCCTTTCTGGTGCACGCGTGGCAACACTTGGGATTGCCAGAGCAGGTGCAGTTTGATAATGGGCGCGCGTTTTACGGAGGCGGACGCTGGTCACGTTCGCTCAACCGCTTGATCCGTTTTGTGTTGCGCTTGAACATCCAACCGATCTTTATCCCCGAAGCGCATCCCGAGCGCAATGGTTCGGTGGAGAACTTCAATGGTTGGTTTCAAATGCCGCTTCTGCGCCGCCGCTTTGCTTCGGCGGCCGCCTTGCGTCGGGAACTTCGCCGCCTCGTGATCACGGTCAATGAGCAGCATGTGCATCAGCATTTGGGCTTCAAGACTCCGCTGCAATTCCGCCGGAGTAAACGCCTGCGCAAGTTGCCGGCTAACTTCACCATGAACTTTCACCAGATTCCTGTGGCGCAAGGCAAAATCATGTTCATCCGCTGGATTCCAGTACACGGGTGCGTTGACATCTTGGGCGAGTCGGTGAAGATCGGGCGACGCTATCGCTTTCAGTATGTTAAAGTGAGGTTGGATACGTCCTCGCAAATCTTGAGGGCGTACATGAACAGGCGGTTCATCAAGCAGATCCGCTTCCAGTTGTGGATCGGATAAGCTCAAAAGTCTGCGATGTGCTGACGGTTACCAAAGCTCGAAAGTCTACGCTAGACTGCTGTCGGTTCGCAGCTAATCGTTAGTCGCGAGTTCGGACTAGCGACGAGCGACTCAAAGGAGTTACTCATTCGCCGTTGGCACACCGGCGGTCAAATGAAAATCAATGGGACACGGACGAACACAGACAAACGCAAACAATCATTCTCAGTGTTCTTCAGTGTCCTATCTTCAAAGGAGAAAAATGAACCTCAAAATCGAACAGTCCTACACGATCAAAGCATCGCCCGCAGATGT
>CAZFET010000512.1:0-1896 GCA_964517545.1 uncultured Burkholderiaceae bacterium | reverse complement strand
TTGGTTCATTGTCAGCTCCAGCTTATTCTTTTAGTGCAGCGTCAGATATGGGGATTTATAGAAGAGGTGCTGGCGAATTAGCAATTGCTGTTTCAGATGCTACTAATTACTATATTTTCTCTCCCAGTATATTACGCATTAGAAGCGATTCAGCAAAAATACTTTTTGGACTAAATGATGATGTTTCTCTTTATCGTAACAGTGCTACTCATCTAAAGACGGATGATGCATTGATTGTGGCAGGGACAGGTGACACAACAATAGCGGGCAACGTCGGCATCGGGACGACGGCGCCGGGCGGGATTTTGGACATCTTAGGCCAGTGTGTCGCCAAAGGGACCAGAGTCAGATTGCGGCGAAGACGAAGACGGAAGGACGAAGGACGAAGGACGAAGGACGAAGGAAATTCGGGTACGGGGAACCCGTATGGCCTTCGGCCTTCAGACGGCTGGGAAGAGCTGGAATTACCAATAGAAGAAGTTGAAACCGGCGACGAAATCCTGTCCCTTGACGAACAGACCGGAAAATTCGGCTGGCAGAAGGTCAATAAACTAATGGATAAGGGAATTAAATCCATCGTCAAGCTGACTACCGCTTCGGGCAAGACGATTAAAACTACCTCCGAACATCCGTACCTAGTACGAGCGGAGGTCGGAGATCGCCCGCCTGCCGGCGAGGCAGGGAAGTCGGAGGTCGGAGAGAAATTGAAGTTTGCCTTCGTGGACGAAGTTGGCGCCAGCCAAGACGCCAATCAGCCATATTTTGGAGTCGGAGCCCTGACGGTAACCGGCGACAGCGAAAAGGCATTAGCTTTGAATCGCCGGCTGCGGGGAATCTTTATGAACGCCATGGCCGATCTTAAGGTGAATAAAAAGCGGATAGACAAGTTTGAATTTAAATTTAAAACCGTCACCGACAAAAGCCTGCCCTACTACCTGGAGATTCTTAAAGTAGTGGAAAACAATCCCGATAGCTTTAATTTTAGGGCCGCCTTTGCCAAACCACAAACAAAACTGTGGAAGCAATATTTGGGAATGATAGATAGGGTGATCCCCGACTCCGGCAAGTTTTTGGTGATTGCCGATTATTTGCATCAGCCAAGGGGGGCGAAATCGCTGGCGCGGCTGGAAAATAAGCCGTCAATTGAGAAAATTTTGCCGATCGAGGGTCAGGGAAGCATCTTCCTGCAGCTGGCGGATATCTTCGTCGGAGCCGTCAATTTTGTCTTGGCCGAAAGAAGCGGCAGAAATAAAAAGAAATTGGCTAAAAAGGCGATTGAAATTCTGAAGAAGCTGGAGCAAAAAAACGAGGTGGAAGCAGACTGCGTCTACGCCACCTCAACAATGGCAAGTTTATCAGAGTTCATTAAAGTTGTCAAGGGGGTAAAAGAAAAGGCCGGTATAGATCCAATCTATGCGGCCAACGGCGAAGACAACCTCAAGACCCTGTGGAGGAAAGTTTCGGCGCTGAAGCCGGGAATGTTGATCGCCACCATAGACGGCTGGGAAAGAATCGCCAAGATTGAAAAACTCCCGGCCGAGCAGGTTTATGACATCGAAGTCGAAGCCACCCATAACTTCGTCGGCAATGGGATCGTGGCGCATAATACCACTTCTATAGCCATGCGGGCGGGAGCGGCGACTTTGGAAGCGTCAAATTTGGGAACGTCGTCAACTACGGCGGATATTCAATTGTACGCCGCCGATTCGATGTTGGTCAGCGTGGGAGATTTGACTCTGCAAGTTAGTGAAGATAGCACCTATCCCCTAGTTTTGCGCTCGGCCCAGGGAGGAATTCAATTGTCAACCCAATCGGCGGACAACGGCAACCTGACGCTGTACTCTGCGGGGACATTGACGCTGGATTCCAGCCGGAATAATACCAATATTATTCTGT
>CAZFET010000511.1:0-1897 GCA_964517545.1 uncultured Burkholderiaceae bacterium | reverse complement strand
CGCACGAACTCGGCGCCGATGCCGCGCGACGCGCCGACGACGAGCGCCCGCACCTTCAGAACAGCTCGACCGACATCGCGGTGGCTTCGCCGCCGCCGATGCACAGCGCCGCCACGCCCTTCTTCAGCCCGCGCGTGCGCAGCGCGCCGAGCAGGGTGACGACGATGCGCGCGCCCGACGCGCCGATCGGGTGGCCGAGCGCGCAGGCGCCGCCGTGCACGTTGACGATCTCGTGCGGCAGCTTGAACTCGTGCATCGCGGCCATCGTGACCGCGGCGAAGGCCTCGTTGACCTCCCACAGGTCCACGTCCTTGGCCTGCCAGCCGGTCTTCTTGAGCACCTTGTCGATCGCGCCGACCGGCGCGGTGGTGAACCAGTTCGGCGCCTGCGCGTGCACGGCGTGCGCGAGGATGCGCGCCAGCGGCTTGCAGCCCATGCGCACGGCGGTCGACTCGCGCATCAGCACCAGCGCGGCGGCGCCGTCGGAGATGCTCGACGAGGTGGCCGCGGTGATGCTGCCGTCCTTCTTGAACGCGGGCTTGAGGCCCGGGATCTTGTCGAGCCTGGCCTTGAAGGGCTGCTCGTCGTGCTTGACCACCGTGTCGCCGCCCTTGCCCGGCAGGGTGACCGGCGCGATCTCCCAGTAGAAGCTGCCGTCCTCGTTGGCCTTCTTGCTGCGCTGCGTGGACGCGATCGCGAACTGGTCCTGCGCCTCGCGGGTGAACTGGTACTTGGCGACGCACTCCTCGGCGAACACGCCCATCGCCTTGCCGCGGTCGTAGGCGTCCTCGAGTCCGTCGAGCGCCATGTGGTCGTAGAACGCGGTGGCGCCGTACTTCACGCCCTTGCGCACCATCGCCAGGTGCGGCGCATTGGTCATGCTCTCCATGCCGCCGGCGACCATGACGTCGGCGGTCTCCGCCTTGAGCATGTCGTGCGCGAACATCATCGCGCGCATGCCGCTGCCGCACATCTTGCTGAGCGTGACCGCGCCGGTGCTCTGCGGCAGCCCGGCCTTCAAGCTGGCCTGCCGCGCCGGCGCCTGGCCCTGGCCGGCCATCAGGCAGTTGCCGAGCAGCACTTCGTTGACGGCGTCGCCAGGCACGCCGGCGCGCTCGACCGCGGCCTTCACCGCGATGGCGCCGAGCTCCCACGCGGCCAGCGACGACAGATCGCCGAGCAGCCCGCCGATGGGCGTGCGCGCGGCCGAGACGATGACGACGGGATCCTTGGACGATGACATGGCTACCTCCGGGGTCGACGGATGGGTGCGGGCGGTCGGGTCGGCGGGCGATCAGCGGCCGCGCGGCTCAGACGGGAATGATGCTCCCGGTGCGTTCCTCCTGCGCCAGGCGCTTGATGTACGACTGGAACTCGGGGTCTTCGCCGCGCAGCAGGCGCGGCAGCGCGTTGAAGAAGTCGTCGCGGCGCAGCCACTCGCGCATGAAGTCGTCCCACGAGTTCCAGCGCCGCTGCTCGGTGGGCGACATGTGCTCCTTGTGCGCCACGAGGTAGGCGCGCTCGAACAGCGAGATCAGCATGTCGAAGATCACCAGCATGCGCTCGCTCTGCTCGGGCGTGGGGTTGGGCAGCGCCGCCGCGGTGAGCAGCTGCAGGTCGGCGTTGTCGAGCACGACCTTGAGGAAGTCGTTGTACGCGTCGGACAGGTGCTGGTAGGCCTCTTCCTCCTCGTTCTCGCGCTCCTTGCGCTGCTCGGCGAAGAACACCCACACCGCGAACGGCAGGCCGACGACGGTGACCACGTAGCTCGCGAGCTCGAAGGCCTGCAGCCAGTCCATGGGCTCAGGCGGCGGCGGTGGCGGCGGCGGCTTCGGCGTCGGCCGCGCGGCGCTCGGGACGGAAGCGCCGGTGCGCGTCGTACGGGAACACGTCGTGC
>CAZFET010000510.1:0-1903 GCA_964517545.1 uncultured Burkholderiaceae bacterium | reverse complement strand
GGGGCAGAAGCAGATGCTCGCGGTGGCGCGCGCGATCGTCGAGCCGCGCGCGCTGCTGCTGATCGACGAGCCGAGCAAGGGACTGGCGCCGGCCATCGTGCAGAACCTGGTGAGCGCCTTCACCGAGCTGAAGAAGCAGCGCAGCACGATCCTGCTGGTCGAGCAGAACTTCATGATGGCGCGCGCGCTCGGCGACGGCGTGGCCGTGATGGACGACGGCCGCGTGGTGCACGCCGGCCGCATGGCCGAGCTCGACGCCGACGAGTCGCTGCAGCAGCGCCTGCTGGGGTTGTCGCTGGGGGTCCATCCATGAACGCCACTGCCGCCACCGCGCCGGCGCCCGCCGCCATCCCGAAGGCGGCCTTCGACTGGAAGCCGCTCGCGCTGCTGGTCGCGCTGGCGCTGGCCGCGCTGCCGGCCATCGGCAGCGGCAGCACCTGGGTCACGCTCACCGTGGCAGGCCTCGCGATGGGGATGATCGTCTTCATCATCGCGTCGGGCCTGACGCTCGTGTTCGGCCTGATGGACGTGCTGAACTTCGGCCACGGCGTGTTCATCGCGCTCGGCGCCTTCGTCGCCACCAGCGTGATGGGCGGCATGGCCGACTGGACCGGCAGCGCCTCGGTGCTGCACAACCTGGCCGCGGTGTTCGCGGCGATGCTGGTGGCCATGCTCGCGGCCGGCGCGATCGGCCTCGCGTTCGAGCGCGTGATCGTGCGGCCGGTCTACGGCCAGCACCTCAAGCAGATCCTCATCACGATGGGCGGCATGATCGTGGGCGAGGAGATCATCAAGGTGATCTGGGGCCCGCTGCAGATCCCGCTGCCGCTGCCCGAGGCGCTGCGCGGCTCGTTCGTGATCGGCGACGCGGCCGTCGAGAAGTACCGCCTGCTGGCCACGGCCATCGGCCTCGTGATCTTCGCCGTGATGGCGTGGACGCTGGCGCGCACGAAGGTCGGCCTGCTCATCCGCGCCGGCGTGCAGGACCGCGAGATGGTCGAGTCGCTCGGCTACCGCATCCGGCGCCTGTTCGTCGGCGTGTTCGTCGCGGGCTCGGCGCTCGCGGGCCTGGGCGGCGTGCTGTGGGGGCTGTACCAGCAGAACGTGGTGCCGCAGATCGGCGCGCAGGTCAACGTGCTGATCTTCATCGTCATCATCATCGGCGGCCTCGGCTCGACGCTGGGCTGCTTCGTCGGCGCGCTGCTGGTCGGGCTGATGGCCAACTACACCGGCTTCCTCGCGCCGAAGGTGGCGCTGTTCTCCAACATCGCGCTGATGGTCGCCGTGCTGCTGTGGCGCCCGCAGGGGCTGTACCCGGTGACCAACCGCTGAGCGCGCGCCCGATGATGCTGAATCGCCTGCTGTCCCACGACCTGCCGCGCAGCCGCTGGCTCGCGCTGGCGCTGCTGGCCGTCGTGATCGGCCTCGCGTTCGCGCCGTTCCTGTTTCCCGGCAGCAAGGCGCTCGGCGTGGCGGCCAAGGTGCTGGTGTTCATCGTGCTGGTCGCGAGCTACGACCTGCTGCTGGGCTACACCGGCATCGTGAGCTTCGCGCACACCATGTTCTTCGGCATCGGCGCGTACGGCGTGGCGGTGGCGAGCACGCGCATGGGCGAGGGTGCGGGCGCGGTGCTCGCCGGGCTGGCCGTGGCGCTGCTGCTGTCGCTCGTGCTGTCGCTGGTGATCGGGCTGTTCAGCCTGCGCGTGAAGGCGATCTTCTACGCGATGATCACCCTGGCCGTGGCCGCGGCGTTCCAGACCCTGGCGTCGCAGCTGAGCGAGATCACCGGCGGCGAGGACGGCCTCACGTTCCGCAACCCGGCATGGCTGTCGCCGGGCTTCGAGCCGTTCGAGGCGCCACTGTTCGGCGTGACGGTCGACGGCCTCGCGCTCCTCGCTGCCGC
>CAZFET010000509.1:981-1904 GCA_964517545.1 uncultured Burkholderiaceae bacterium | reverse complement strand
AGACTTAATTTTGCTTGACTTGATTTTACCAAAAGTGCATGGCCTTGATGTTTTGAAACAACTAAAAGAAAATCCAAAAACAAAAGACATTCCGGTTATTATCTTAACCAACATTGAAGGAGAAGACCATGTTGATAGAGCCATTGAATTAGGAGCGACAACTTATTTAGTGAAAGCGCAGTATAGTTTAGAGGAAGTAGTTGAGAAGATAAAGAAGGCGTTAGGCGAATAGAAAATCGAAATTAGTTATTCGAAAATCGAAATTCGTAATCGAGAATCGAAATTAGAAATTCGTAAATTATTTGTTACGATTTTCGATTTTCCAATTTCGATTACGACTTTCGAATTTCCATATAACGATTTTCTAATTTCATGAAAGTTGAGCCCCAACAACTTAAAGCATTTCTCTTAGACGCCGGGCTGGTTACCGAGAAACAGTTTAATCAGGCGCAAAAGCAGGCGCAAAAAACCAACGAGGAGGTGGGTGATGTTTTAGTCAGTGAAGGTCTTATCACCAAAGAAGAATTGATAAAACTCAATGCCTATGTCTTGGGCATCCCTTTTGTCAATTTAGAAAAAGAAGTTATCGCGCCAGAAATCCTTAAAATTATTCCAGAGCCAATTGCCCGTTCCCATAATATTATTGCTTTTAGAAAAACTGGCTCCGACTTAGAGGTGGCCATGCTTGACCCGGCCGACCTCCGAACAATTGATTTTATTAAAAAGAAAGCCAACCTTAAAATCTTACCTCGTCTGACCACCCCAGCCAGTATTAAAAATGTTTTGCGTCAATATGCCAAGACGCTTGAAGTAGAATTTGGTGAAATTATTAAAAAAGAGGTTAAAGGCATAAAAGCGCTCAGGGAAGAGGAACTGTCCGAGGGGAAAGAGGACTTGCAAAAAGCGGCTGAGGAGTTACCGGT
>CAZFET010000509.1:0-971 GCA_964517545.1 uncultured Burkholderiaceae bacterium | reverse complement strand
GTGATCAGGATTTGCGAGACATTAATGAAACACGCTATCTTACAAAGGGCTTCTGACATTCATATTGAGCCAACGGACAAAGAAGTGGTTATCCGTTACCGCATTGATGGTATTTTGCACGATGCCATGCTCTTACCTAAGAGCGCTGCTCTCGGCATTGTTGCCCGGATTAAGGTTTTGAGTGATTTGAAATTAGATGAACACCGGCTGCCTCAAGATGGCAGATTTAAGATTGAAACAGAGGATTACCGATATTCTGTCCGGGTCTCGGTTTTGCCGATTTTTGATGGAGAAAAAATTGTGCTGCGGCTCTTGTCTGAAACGGCCAAGGCCTTTACCTTAGAAGGAGTGGGTTTAAGAAGCGAGGCATTAGAGCTCGTGCAGCATAACTCAAAAAAACCGATTGGCATGCTTTTAATTACCGGGCCGACCGGTTGCGGCAAGACAACCACTTTGTATGCAATGATGGAAATTTTGAATGACCCTAAGGTTAATATCTCCACGGTTGAGGACCCGGTTGAGTATCGTATGCCCAGAATTAACCAAACCCAGGTTAATCCAAAGATTGGTTTAACTTTTGCCTCTGGCTTGCGGTCTTTGGTCAGGCAGGACCCTGATATTATTATGGTTGGCGAAATTAGAGATAACGAAACCGCTTCCTTGGCTATTAACGCGGCGCTGACCGGTCATTTGGTTCTTTCCACCCTTCATACCAATACCGCGGCCGGCGCTATTCCCCGCTTGCTTGATATGAAAGCAGAACCATTTTTGATTTCTTCAACCTTAAATGTGATTATTGCTCAACGGTTGGTCCGTCGGCTTTCCGGAGAAACACTGGAATACAGATTAAGCGATACCGAACTTAAAGATCTGCAAAAATACTGTGATACGGAAGGCATTTTGGCAATTCTAAAACAAGAAAAACTGGCCAAGTCCGGAGAGAGCTTTAAGGACATTAAGTTTTTCCGGCC
>CAZFET010000508.1:0-1905 GCA_964517545.1 uncultured Burkholderiaceae bacterium | reverse complement strand
TAGTTGCGCTAGGATTCCAGATTAACAACTGCACATTAATTGGACCTGCCGATCTATTCGATGATCCGGCATTTGATAAAGCGAGAAAAACAGCTAATGAGTTGGCGGATTATCTACGAGTCCACGGACCATTTATGCCTCATAGGCTGGGGCCAGAGGAAATGGAGTATACAACGCTTCCAAGTGTGCTAAAGAAACTTGAAAGTCGCTTCAAGAAGGTTAGCTAGTGTCGAAAGTCAGGACACCATTAATTCTCATAAACTTCAAAACTTATACTGAGGCAACTGGAAAAAACGCCTTAAAGTTAGCTAAGATTGCTGAGGAAGTTAGCTTAAAAACTGAGGTTTGTGTTGGAGTAGCTCCACAGTTCACAGACATAGCTCCAATAGCTAAAGAAGTGAAAATACCTGTATTTGCACAGCATATAGATTCAGTTAAGCCCGGAAGCTTCACTGGACACATACTGCCGGACGCAGTTAAACAAGCAGGCGCGGTTGGAACGCTGATTAACCATTCTGAAAGAAGATTGAAAATGGCGGACATCGATGCGGCTGTTAAGAGGGCGAGAGAAGTTGGATTAACATCGGTTGTTTGCACTAACAATGCAACTGTAAGCGCTGCTGCCGCAGCGTTGAAACCAGATATGATTGCGGTTGAGCCTCCTGAACTTATTGGGACTGGGATACCTGTTTCGAAGGCGAAGCCTGGAGTTGTCACTGGTACTGTTGATGTTGTTAAAAGGATTAATCCGAATGTTATAGTCCTCTGCGGTGCAGGTATTACGAAGGGTGAAGATGTGGCGGCTGCTCTGAGACTTGGAACTGAAGGCGTTTTGCTGGCGAGTGGAGTTGTTTTGGCTAAGGATCCGAGTAAAGTACTTTTAAATTTGGCTAAAGCAGCAATTGAAGTGTAACTTGACACTCCCACGGCTGAAGCCTGTGGGATTCTCTTCTCGTCATCGCACTCAGTCTGTGCATAGGGAGAGTTTCGGGCTGTGTCAACGGCAGCCCCTATCCGTTAGACAAGCCAACGGACTCGCACCGCCTATGAGTGTGCATGTCGGCAAGGCGTTCCCCAGACGCTGGGTTCAACGATTCAACGTTTACCATCCGCTTCCGACTGAGAGGCTACAAGCCTTCAGCTTCATCGAGAGAGTAGAAGAATGGAAAAGAATTTAAGGTTTACCCATTCATCCCACGATTGAAACACATGGGTTTTCTGGCTAATCTATATAAAGTTTCAGTAACTCAAGTTGATCTTCTATGAAAGTTGAACCAGAATGCGCTCTTTGTCTTTTAGAGAGGGGCTACAAGGAGATAATTAGAGCAACGACTGATTCAAAGATTCGATTCAAAGCGGCATCGGCAATCTTAACTGTAATTAGTAGCGGTTTCAACTCTAATGCTGTTCCAGCCCGAATAGGGACGAGTAGAGATAGAACGATTAAACGAATCACTGGGGTGGATCCGTACAAAGAAGAACGCCACAAATCAAATGTTATTGCTCTTAATTTGTTACCTAAAGTCGAGTCCATGATTAAGAGACGAAAAGCAGATTATGAGCGATTTAAGATGGCTTGCATAAGCTCCATAGTTGGCAACATAATTGAGTTTGATATAATTGGACATGACTTCAATTTCAATGAACTTGAAAACTTAATTCGGACGGCGAAACTAACAATCGACCACACAGGAAGGATGTACAAGCTGATTAAGAAAGCTAAGTCAGTCATGTTTCTACCGGATAATGCTGGAGAAATAGCGTTTGATACTTTGCTGGTGAGGGAGATTCAGAGGTTAGGCCCGAAAGTTACGGTTGCCGTTAAGGCGGCTCCGATTCTTAACGACGCTACAATGATAGATGCAAGAGAAGTTGGGATGGACAAAGTTGCAGACGAGTTGATAA
>CAZFET010000507.1:0-1909 GCA_964517545.1 uncultured Burkholderiaceae bacterium | reverse complement strand
GGGCTCGTCGACAACCTGCCGGTCGAGGTGGCGCGCCGGCTCGGTGCCAACGTGGTGATCGCGGTCAACATCGGCACGCCGCTGGCGCGGCGCGACACGCTCGGCTCGGTGATCGGCGTGACCGCGCAGATGATCAACATCCTCACCGAGCAGAACGTGCAGCGCTCGCTCGCCGCGCTCGACCCGCGTCGCGACCTGCTGATCGCCCCGCCGCTGGGCGAGCTGACCGCGGGCGACTTCGCGCGGACGAAGGAGCTGATCGCGCTGGGCGAGGCGCACGCGAAGGCCCTGCTGCCGCAGCTCGCGCGCTTCGCGCTGCCCGAGGACGAGTGGCAGCGCCTGGCGGCCTCGCGGCGCGTGCCGCCGAAGCCGCCGGGCACGATCGCGCAGGTGCGCTTCGAGGGCGCCGAGTACAGCAACCCCGAGCGCTTTGCCGCGCAGCTCGAGAGCCAACCCGGCCAGCCGTTCGACGTGGCCGCCGCCGAGCGCGACGGCCGTGCCCTGGCCGCCAGCGGCGACTACCTGCGCACCGACTACCGGCTCGAGGAACTGCCCGCCGGGCTGGGCCTGGTGTTCGACCTCGAGGAGAAGCCGTGGGGCCCGCACTACTTCCGCATCGGGCTGGACCTGGCGACCGACTTCGCCGGGCGCGGCGACTTCAACATCAAGATCAGCCACAACCGCCACTGGCTCAACGCCGACGGCGCCGAGTGGCGCAACCGCGTGGCGATCGGCTCGACGCCGCGCTGGTTCACCGAGTGGTACCAGCCGCTGAACTGGACCGGCGCGCTGGCCAACGACTGGTTCGTGGCGGCCTATGCCGAGGCCGAGACGCGCAAGGTCTCGGTCTACCGCATCGACGACCCGGCCTTCGCCGTGCGCCGCGTGGGCGAGCAGGAGCTCGGCCGCTATCGCCGCACGAGCGGCCGGCTGGGGCTCGACCTCGGCCAGCCCTGGGGCCGCATCGGCGAGCTGCGTGCGGGCCTCACCGTGCTCGCCTGGGAGAACGATCCCGAGATCATCGCGACCTCGCAGCCGACCACCTTCACCGCGCAGCGCTGGCGCGAGGTGGGCCTGCGGCTGCACGTGGTGATGGACCAGCTCGACTTCGCGAGCTTCCCCACGCGCGGCTGGCGGGTCGAGGCCGAGCACGTGCTCGGTCGCCGGCGCGGCCCGCTCGACGCGGTGGACGGCGGGCGCGAGGACTTCGCGCGCTTCGAGCTGCAGACCACCGGCGTCGCCAGCCTCGGGCGGCACACCGCCAACGCATTCGTGCGCGCGCTGCACGCCGACCAGCGCACCGGCACGGGCCTCGGCCGCTACACCCTGGGCGGCTTCCAGAACCTCTCGGGCTACAAGCCGGGGCAGATCGAGGGCAACTACCTGCTGTTCGGACGGCTCAGCTACTACTACCGGCTGCAGACGCAGCCGGTGCTGACGCGCGGGCTGTTCGTCGGCGGCACGCTCGAGGCGGGCAACGCGTGGGAGCTGCGCGGCGACGTGTCGCTGCGCGACATGCGCACCGGCGGCAGCGTCTTCCTCGGGGCCGACACCGCGCTCGGGCCGCTGTACTTCGGGCTGTACACCGCGCCGCGCGGACACTCGGGCGTGTACCTGCTGCTCGGGCGGCCATGAGCGGCGCGCGGCTCCGACATAGGGATGGGCTCGCGGCGTGGCGCGTGCCACAGTCGTGCGACATGCCGCCGCCCGCCCCGCCCCGTGTCGCGTTCGACTTCACCCGCATCACGCGACCGGCCGCGCCGCGCACGCTGATCAGCCACTCCGACGGCGACACGCCGCTCATCCAGCAGCCGGTGCGCATGGTTTCGTCCGACACGCCCGAGAAGGCCGGCTACGCGGGCGGCGAGGCGCGCGCGCACCGCAAGCTGGACGCCGCGCCAGAGCGGCC
>CAZFET010000506.1:0-1910 GCA_964517545.1 uncultured Burkholderiaceae bacterium | reverse complement strand
CGCCGCGCCCGCCGCGCCGACGGTGGACCCGATGCAGTGGTGGGGCGCGCTGACCAAGCAGTTCACGCAGCTCGCCGCCACCGCGATGAAGGACAGCGCGACCGACGCTGCGAAGAACCTGGCCGGCGCGATGGTCAAGCAGTCGTTCGACGCGGCCGGGCAGACCTTGAGAAAGGCCGTCGGGACGCCGGCCAAGGTCGCGCGCACGGCGGCTTCGGTGGCGTCGGCCGCCACGTCGGCGGCCGGCTCCGCCGCGTCGTCGACGGCGGCCAGGGTCGCGGCGGGCGCCACGCCGCGCGCGCCGCGCAAGGCGCCCGCGCGCAAGCGCCGCGCGCGCTGAGCGCGCCGCCGCCCCGCCGCGTCACGCACCCCGGCGCCTGCCCCAACGCCGCAGCCGAACCATGCCGCACTTCGCCCACGCGCACGCCACGCATCCCGACGCGCGGATGGCGTTCGCGCTGGCGGCGGCGCAGATCGACGCGCAGATCGGCGCCGAGCCACCGACGCCGCGGCGCGGCTTCGCGCCGCCCACGCTCGGCTGGCTGTACCTCACCGACCACCTCGCCGGCCATGCCGAGGCGGTGCTCGCGCTCGCGCGCGAGCGCTGGCCCGGCGTCGCCTGGGTGGGCGCGGTGGGCGTGGGCATCTGCGCCAGCGGCGTGGAGTACTTCGACGAGCCGGCGCTGGCGCTGATGCTGGCCGACCTGCCGCGCGAGAGCTTTCGCGTGTTCTCGGGCGCGCAGCCGCTGCCGGCGGCGTCGGCCTCGGCCGCGCGCGGCTTCGTGGCGCACAGCGCGCTCGTGCACGCCGACCCGTCCACGCCCGAGCTCGACGAGCTGATCGCCGACCTCGCCGCGCGCACCGCCAGCGGCTACCTGTTCGGCGGTCTGGCCAGCGCGCGCACGCGCGTGCTGCACATCGCCGACGACGTGCTCGAAGGCGGCCTGTCGGGCGTGGCGTTCGCGGCCGACGTGACGCTCGCGTCGCGCGTGACGCAGGGGTGCCAGCCGATCGGCCCGACGAGCGAGATCACCGCCGCCGAAGGCCAGGTGGTGCTGCAGCTCGACGGCGAGCACGCACTCGACGTGCTGCTGGCCGACCTGGGTCTGGCCGACCTCGAGCCGCGCGCCGCGCTGCCGAAGCTGCGCGCCACGCTCGTGGGGCTGAGCGATGCGCGGCGCGCCGACCGGCCCGCGCGGCGCGGCGCCTTTGGCCCCGACGTGCGCGTGCGCCACCTGATCGGGCTCGACCCGGCGCGCCGCGGCGTGGCCGTCGCCGAGCGCATCGAGGTCGGTCAGCGGCTCGCGTTCTGCACGCGCCATGTCGACGCGGCGCGGCGCGACCTGACGCGCATCTGCGCCGAAGTGCTCGACGAGTTCGAGCCGGCCGACGCGCTCTCGCCGCTCGCGCCGCACGTCGCGCCTCCGGCGCTGCAGCCGCTGCCCGGCGAGCCGGCCGGCGGCGGCATGGCGGCGCCCCTGGCCGGCGCGGTGTACGTGAGCTGCGCCGGACGCGGCGGCCCGCACTTCGGCGCGCCGTCGGCCGAGCTGGCGATCGTGCGACGCATGCTCGGCGACGTGCCGCTGGTCGGCTTCTTCGCGGCCGGCGAGATCGGCCACCGCCACCTCTACGGCTACACCGGCGTGCTCACCGCCTTCGGCGCGGCATGAGCGGGTCATCCCGTGCCCTTTGCGCATCTCTGACTTGCGTCGCGGCAAGGTCCGGCGCGCCCTTCAGCGGCGCGGCGTTCACCAACACCATCAACGGCTTCGGCGCCTCCTCCCGCGTCCCGTTCCTGCCAGCCGCCAGCCTCGACATCGACCAGGTCTACCGTACCGACGCCCGGCTGAGCAAGATCCTGCCGGTGGCGGAGCGCTTCCAGGTCTCGCTCAATTTCGAGGCGTTCAACC
>CAZFET010000505.1:0-1914 GCA_964517545.1 uncultured Burkholderiaceae bacterium | reverse complement strand
GGGTCGCGGATCGTCAAGTTGGACGACACGCGGTGCAGCTGCGCGGCGAACGTACCCACGCCCTGTACGCGCTCGACCAGCCCCTCGGCCTGCAGCTCGCGCAGCGCGCGATTGACCGTCATGCGGCTGACGCCGAAGCGCGCCACCAGGTCGGACTCCGAGGGCATCAGCGCGCCGGGCGGCCAGCGGCGCTGGGCCAGCCCGTACTTCAGGAACTGCTTGACCCGCGCGTACGGCGCTGCGGCCGCCGGCGCGGCGAGATCCGGGCAAACCATGTCGCGCAGCTTCCTTGACTGTACTTGTATAGACAAGTAGAGTTTGCCCGTCCCCCGGTGCCTCGGGGCGCCGGCCTGCCCCGAGACGCCGGCCCCTCGCGCCGGCCCACCCGGACCCCGGAGACCCGCATGACCGACCTGTCCGCCCTCCAGCGCATCGCCCGGCCGCGCACCGTGCGCGCCCCGCGCGGCCCGCAACTCAGCTGCCGCAACTGGCTGATCGAGGCCGCCTACCGCATGATCCAGAACAACCTCGACCCCGAGGTGGCCGAGAACCCCGACGCGCTGGTCGTGTACGGCGGCATCGGCAAGGCCGCGCGCGACTGGGACTGCTTCGAGGCCATCCTGAAGAGCCTGCGCGAGCTGAACGAGGACGAGTCGCTGCTGGTGCAGTCGGGCAAGCCGGTCGGCGTGTTCCGCACGCACCCCGACGCGCCGCGCGTGCTGATCGCCAACTCCAACCTCGTGCCGAAGTGGGCGACGTGGGAGCACTTCCACGAGCTCGACCGCAAGGGCCTGATGATGTACGGGCAGATGACCGCCGGCTCGTGGATCTACATCGGCAGCCAGGGCATCGTGCAGGGCACCTACGAGACCTTCGTCGAGGCCGGCCGGCAGCACTATGGTGCGGGGGCCTCGTCCACCGAGGCGACGGCGCACGGCGGCGAATGGAAGGGCCGCTGGATCCTCACCGCGGGCCTGGGCGGCATGGGCGGCGCGCAGCCGCTGGCCGCGACCTTCGCCGGCGCGTGCTCGCTCAACATCGAGTGCCAGCAGTCGCGCATCGACTTCCGGCTGAAGACGCGCTACCTCGACGAGCAGGCGCGCGACCTCGACGATGCGCTGGCGCGTATCGCGAGCTACACCGCGCAGGGCAAGGCGGTCTCGATCGGCCTGCTCGGCAACGCGGCCGAGCTGCTGCCCGAGCTGGTCAAGCGCGCGAAGGCCGGCGGCATGAAGCCCGACCTGGTGACCGACCAGACCTCGGCGCACGACCTCGTCAACGGCTACCTGCCCGCGGGCTGGTCGGTCGAGGCCTGGCGCGCCGCGCAGGCCGACGCGACGCAGCACGCCGCGCTGCGCGACGCCGCCGCGCGCAGCTGCGCGCAGCACGTGCGCGCGATGCTCGAGTTCCAGGCGATGGGCGTCCCCACGGTCGACTACGGCAACAACATCCGCCAGGTCGCCTTCGACCAGGGCGTGAAGAACGCGTTCGACTTCCCCGGCTTCGTGCCGGCGTACATCCGGCCGCTGTTCTGCCGCGGCAAGGGCCCGTTCCGCTGGGTCGCGCTGTCGGGCGACCCCGAGGACATCCGCAAGACCGACCGCAAGATGAAGGAGCTGTTCCCGCACGACGCGCACCTGCACCGCTGGCTCGACATGGCCGGCGAGCGCATCGCGTTCCAGGGCCTGCCCGCGCGCATCTGCTGGATCGGCCTCGGCGAGCGCCACCGCGCCGGCCTCGCGTTCAACGAAATGGTCCGCAGCGGCGAGCTGAAGGCGCCGATCGTCATCGGCCGCGACCACCTCGACTCCGGCTCGGTCGCCAGCCCCAACCGCGAGACCGAGGCCATGTGCGAGGGCTCCGACGCGGTGAGCGACTGGCCTCTGCTCAACGCGCTGCTCAACACCGCAGGCG
>CAZFET010000504.1:0-1921 GCA_964517545.1 uncultured Burkholderiaceae bacterium | reverse complement strand
TCCACCCGGGCGAGACGGTGGCACGGGTCGGGCCGCCCGGGGCCGGTAAGTCGACCCTGGTGCACCTGCTGCCGCGCGTCATCGAGCCGACCGCCGGCGACATCCGCCTCGACGGCCGCCCGCTGCGCGACTGGGACATCGCGGCGCTGCGCCGGCAGTTCGCGCTGGTGAGCCAGGACGTGGTGCTGTTCAACGACACCATCGCCGCCAACGTGGCGCTCGGCGCGTCGCTGGACCGCGAGCGCGTGCGCGCGGCGCTGGCCGGCGCGAACCTGCTGGACTTCGTCGACGCGCAGCCGCTGGGTCTGGACATGCCGGTCGGCCACAACGGCAACGCGCTGTCCGGCGGGCAGCGGCAGCGCGTGGCGATCGCGCGCGCGATCTACCGCGACGCGCCGATCCTCATCCTCGACGAGGCCACCTCGGCGCTCGACAGCGAGTCCGAGCGCGCCGTGCAGTCGGCGCTGGACACCTTGATGCGCGGACGCACGACCCTCGTCATCGCCCACCGCCTGTCGACCATCGAGCGCGCCGACCGCATCGTCGTGCTCGACGCGGGCCGCGTGGTGCAGCAGGGCACGCACGCCGGGCTGCTCGCCGCCGGCGGCCTGTATGCCAGACTGCACGCGCTGCAGTTCCGCGACGCCTGAGACCCGCGCGCCGTCCGAAGGAGAGCCCGATGACCACGCCGCCCGCCACGACACCCGCATCACCCGCGTCGCCGGCCGCCGCCACGCCGCCGATCAGCCGCTGGCCCGTGCCCGCGCTCGACGACCTGCCCGAGGACCTGCGCGCGCGCATCCTCGCCGTGCAGGAGAAGGCCGGCTTCGTGCCCAACGTCTTCCTCGCGTTCGGCCACCGCCCCGCCGAGCTGCGCGCCTTCATGGACTACCACGACGCGCTGATGCTGCGCGACGGCGGCCTGTCCAAGGCCGAGCGCGAGATGATCGTCGTGGCCACCTCCGCGGCCAACGACTGCCTGTATTGCGTGGTGGCGCACGGCGCCATCCTGCGCGTGGTGGCGAAGCAGCCGCGGCTGTCGGACCAGGTCGCCACCAACTACCGCAAGGCCGAGATCACGCCGCGCCAGCGGGCGATGCTCGACTTCGCGCTCAAGGTCTGCACCGCGTCGCACACCGTCGACGAGTCCGACTTCGAACGGCTGCGCGGCCACGGCTTCGGCGACGAGGACATCTGGGACATCGGCGCCATCGCCGCGCTGTTCGCGCTCAGCAACCGCATGGCCAGCCTGGTGAGCCTGCGCCCGAACGACGAGTTCTACGGCATGGGGCGCGTGGCCACGCCGAAGCCGACCGCGCGATGACCGGCGGCCGCCGCCGCTGGCTGATCCTGTCGCACGCCTTCAACATGGACGGCCGCGCGGCCAGCCTCACCGTCACCGACAAGCTGCCCTACCTCGAGGCGCTGGGCATCGAGCCGGTGATCCTGAGCGCGGTCACCGGCCAGCGCGACACGAGGTACGCGCACGAGCAGCTGCTGCCCTGGGGCCCGTCGGCGCTGCGCTTCGACCTGCGGCACGTGTTCGCGATGCGCCTGGGCCGCGGGGCCGCCTACCGCGCCTGCGTGCTCGCCGCCAGCGTGCTGCTCGCGCCGTTCATGCTCGTCGAGCGGCTCGCGCTCGGCCTGCGCAACCACTGGTCGTGGGCCTTGCCGGCCTACGTGCGCGGGCGCCGGCGCCTGGCCGAAGGCGGCTACGAGCTGGTCTACAGCTCGGGCGGCGCGTACTCGGCCCACCTCGCCGCGTGGTGGCTCAAGCGGCGCACCGGCTGCCGCTGGATCGCCGAAGTGCACGATCCGATGGTCGCCCGCCTCGTCGAGCAGGCGCGCCGTGGCCGCTGACTTCCGCAGATCGGAAGAGCGTCGCGTAGGGAAAGAGTGTGCTTCGAAGTGTAGATCTCGG
>CAZFET010000503.1:0-1925 GCA_964517545.1 uncultured Burkholderiaceae bacterium | reverse complement strand
GCGCCCTCATTCCCATCAAGAACGACCCAGTGGCCAACGAAAAGGCTCTGGCCGGTATCCGTCACGACAAGACCCGCGACGCCAACGACGGCTTCGATGGCGGCTGGGTGGCTCACCCGGGCCTGGTGGCCATCGCCCACGAGGAATTCGTCAAGGTGCTGGGCGAGCGTCCCAACCAGTGGGAAAAGCAGGTGGAAGGCAAGTTCGGCCCAGCCCAGTGGCTGGACTTCCGTCCCGAGCAGCCCATCACCGAAGCCGGCCTGCGCAACAACATCAACGTCGGCATCCACTACCTGGGTTCCTGGCTGGCCGGCAACGGCTGCGTGCCCATCCACAACCTGATGGAAGACGCCGCCACCGCCGAGATCAGCCGCTCGCAGGTGTGGCAGTGGATCCGCAGCCCCAAGGGCGTGCTCGACGACGGCCGCAAGGTCACCGCCGAACTCGTGCGCGCGCTCGTGCCCGAGGAGCTGGCCAGGATCAAGGCCGGCGGCTTCGAAGGCAAGTTCGACCGGGCCGCCGAGATCTTCCTGCAGATGAGCACGCAGGAAGCCTTCGCCGAGTTCCTGACCTTGCCGCTGTACGAGGAGATCTGAGCGCGGGGCCGCTACAGCCGTATCCGCGCCGCCAGCTCGCGCAGGCGCTCAAGGCCGGGCTCCTTGCGCGGCCACGTGAGGCCGACGCCGTCGCCGTCGTGGCGCGGCAGCACGTACAGGTGCAGGAGCGGCACGGTCTGCCAGCCGGCGGAGCGGTTGGCCTGCAGCACGGTGATGCCGGCCGGCGCGAACGCGGCCTGCACGGCGATGGCCACGCGGCGCGCGGTGCGCATGAGCGCGGCGGCCTCGTCGTCGGTGCAGTCCATCAGGGTCTCGCGCGGCGCGCGCGTGGCCACGATCACGTGGCCGTCGTTCACCTGGCCGGCGTCCATGAAGGCGAACACGAGTTCGTCCTCGTAGACCTTGGCGCACGGCAGCTCGCCGGCGAGCAGCTTCTCGAACACGGTGGGCATGGGCGGACTCCTCTCGATGAGCGTTCCGTATCGACGACACCACGACACCGTTCGGGCTGAGGACGACTCGACAGGGGCCGATGCGGCGCCGCGGGCACGGCCTGCGGGGGCATGCGCGCGACGCTGCCGATGATGTCACTGCCTACAATCGCCGCCTCGCCGTCGTCGTCTCCGCCGCTGCCCCGTCGCCACCCGCGCCGCATGACCGCACCCGTCGCCACCCCCACCGAGCGCTGCGACGTGCTGGTCGTCGGCGCCGGCCCCGCCGGCAGCGCGTGCGCGCAGATGCTCGCGCGCGCCGGGCTCGACGTGCTGCTGGTCGACCAGCACGAGTTCCCGCGCGACAAGGTGTGCGGCGACGGCCTCATCCCCGACGCGCACCACGCCTTCGCGCGGCTCGGCGTGCTGCACGAGGTGATGGCCGCGGCGCAGCGCGCGCCGCACGTGGCCTGCATCGGGCCGCGCGGCGGGCGCATCGACGTGCCCGGCACCCTGGCCGTGCTGCCGCGCCGCCAGCTCGACGACATCGTCCGCCGCGCGGCGCTGGCCGCCGGTGCGCGCTGGCTCGCGCCCGCACGCTACGAGGCGCCGATCGTCGAAGGCGACCGCGTGGTCGGCGCGCGCCTGAAGCTCGCCGACCGCGGCGGCAGCGACGCAGCCGCCGGCGTGATCGACGTGCGCGCCGCGCACACCGTGCTGGCCACCGGCGCGGTGCCGGCGGCGCTGATCGCGGCCGGCGTGTGCGAGCGCCGCACGCCCAGCGGCGTGGCGCTGCGCGGCTACGTGAAGAACGACGCGATGGTCGGCCGCATCCGCGACCTCGAGGTCGTGTGGCACAAGCGGCTGCGCAAGGGCTACGGCTGGATCTTTCCGTGCCCCGACGGCGTGTTCAACATCGGCGTCGGGCTCGCGCACA
>CAZFET010000502.1:0-1931 GCA_964517545.1 uncultured Burkholderiaceae bacterium | reverse complement strand
ATGGCCCCCGGTGCGAAGAAATCAAAGAATAATCGCGCCTTCTCAGGGTCTTCGACAAAGATATAATGGGCTTGAAAAAAGTGTTTTTTTGCCTTATAATCTGTTAGCTGTTAAGCTAACAGAAAAGGAGGAACGTCATGATGGAAAGCGCAGGGAAACTTCTGGAACAGAGAAAGTCGTTGTTCAAGGATTTAGCGAAAGTGGGCAACTTTAGACGCGGCACGATCTCAATAAACTACCGGAAATGCGGAAAGAAAAACTGCGTCTGCGCAAAGGAAGGACATCCCGGACACGGGCCACAATTTCTCTGGAGTACGACTACCAAGGGGAAAAGCCATACCAAACAACTCAAGGTAGGCCCGGAACTGCAGAAATATATAGAGGAAAACGACAACTATCGGACTTTTCAGCGTCTTTGTAATGAGATCATTACAGCAAGTGAAAAGCTGAGTGATCTGACTCCTTTACCAAAGGTTGGGGACGACGCTGAACTGGAAGAACTTAAAAAAAACTTACAGAGGCGCTTTGCGGGGAGATACAAAAAGAAGTGGATCGGATAGTCACAATGGCGGGGAAAGGGGGGCGAATCGATTTGGAATCGCTTGAGATGTGCATTCGCTCATCAATGCACGGCCTTGGGGGGCTTATGCTGGAAACTATCCTCAATGCAGACGGCGGCGATTATAAAGGCAAGAGCATTCCGTGCGGCAATGGGCACAGTTATGAATTTTTGGAATATCGAAAGAAAGAAGTGCTGACCGTAATTGGTGCGGTGCAAGTGAACCGTGCTTATTATTATGACCCTCAATGTAGAAGCGGCATGTGTCCGAAGGACAGCGATTTGGGTATAGAGAGGACATCCTTCAGTCCGGGCGTAAGGAGGATAATGGCCAGAGTCGGCGCATATCGGGCTTTTGGTCTTGGACATGAAGATATAAAGGAAATTGCCGGAATAGATGTGACCGCCAAAGAAATAGAAAGGGCATGTAATAAGATTGGGCAGCAGGCTGAGGATTTTTTCGACAAACAGGCGACTGAGGCGTTGTCAGAGAAGGTTATTCCGATACAATCGGCTCCGAAGCTGTATATTTGCATGGACGGCACAGGTGTCCCTATGGTCAAAAAAGAACTGGTTGGCAGACAGGGGAAGGGGGAAGACGGTCAGTCGAAGACCCGCGAGGCAAAACTTGGCTGTGTCTTCACTCAGACAGGCCTCGACGAAAAGGGGCGGCCTGTAAGAGATGAAGGATCGACGAGTTATACGGGAGCAATCGAGACAGCGGAGGATTTTGGGAAGCGAATATATGCGGAAGCAAAACGGCGAGGCATCGACAGAGCTAAAGAGGTTGCGGTATTGGGCGATGGAGCTTCCTGGATATGGAATATTGCTGAGGAGTGTTTCCCCGGCGCTGTTCAAATCATCGATCTTTATCATGCAAGGGAGCATTATTGGAAGGCAGGTAAAACTGCGCTTGATCATGATAAAAAGAAACTACATAAATGGGCTGATAAACGGCGCAAAGAGCTGGATAAGGGGCAAGTCCAGAAGGTGATAGACGCTATTAATCGACTGTCGCCCTCTACAGACGGCGGCAGGGAAGTCTGTGAGAAGACCATCAACTATTTTGAAAAGAATAAGGAACGAATGAGATACAATGTCTTCAGGGAAAAGGGCTTCTTTGTCGGTTCAGGTGTGCTGGAGGCCGGTTGCCGCTCCGTGATCGGCCAAAGGCTGAAACAATCGGGTATGCACTGGACTGTCGACAGCGCCAACAATATCATTGCCCTGAGATGTTGCTTCTTCAGTAATCGATGGGAGGATTTTTGGGAACATCGTGCGGCTTGAATCAGTTACCTATAAATTTGTCGCACACCCGATGGAATGTGTTGGGCTAAGGGATTTTCTGATATACTGTAAAATAAAGATTCTC
>CAZFET010000501.1:0-1935 GCA_964517545.1 uncultured Burkholderiaceae bacterium | reverse complement strand
ACGCGCGCACCATCGCGTTGCAGATCGAGTGCTGCGTCTGGCCCATGCACCACACGATGGTGCTCGGGCGGTTCGCGGCCATGATCTTCGCCACCTTGTAGCAGGTGGCCTCGTCGACGCCGCAGGCTTCCTTGACCTTGTCGGGCGTCCACTTGGCGAGCACGTCCTCGCGGACCTTGTCGAGGCCGTAGACGCGGTCGTTGACGTACTTCTTGTCCTCCCATCCGTTCTTGAACACGTGGTACAGCACGCCGAACAGGAACGGGATGTCGGTGCCCGAGCGGATGCGCACGTACTCGTCGGCCTTGGCGGCCGTGCGCGTGAAGCGCGGGTCGACCACGATCATCTTGCAGCCGTTCTCCTTGGCGTGCAGCATGTGCAGCAGCGACACGGGATGCGCCTCGGCGGCGTTGGAGCCGATGTACAGCGCCGCCTTCGAGTTCTGCATGTCGTTGTAGGAGTTGGTCATCGCGCCGTAGCCCCACGTGTTGGCCACGCCGGCGACCGTGGTGCTGTGGCAGATGCGCGCCTGGTGGTCGCAGTTGTTGCTGCCCCACAGGCTCATCCACTTGCGCAGCAGGTAGGCCTGCTCGTTGTTGTGCTTCGACGAGCCGACCACGAAGATCGAATCGGGCCCGCTCTGCTTGCGCAGCTCGAGCATCTTGGCGCTGATCTCCTCGAGCGCCTGGTCCCACGAGATGCGCTGGTACTTGCCGTTCACCAGCTTCATCGGGTACTTCAGGCGGAACTCGCCGTGCCCGTGCTCGCGCACGGCGGCGCCCTTGGCGCAGTGCGCGCCGAGGTTGATCGGCGAGTCGAACACCGGCTCCTGGCGCACCCACACGCCGTTCTGCACCACCGCGTCGATCGCGCAGCCCACCGAGCAGTGGCCGCACACCGTGCGCTTGACCTCGACCTTCGCGTTCGGGTCGGCCTTGGGCGCGTCGGCCGCGCGCGCCTTCTTCATGATGGCGAGCTGCGACGCCGCGATGCCGGCGCCCACGCCCAGGCCCGAGCGCCGCAGGAAGGCGCGGCGGTCCATCGTCGGGACGGCCCGCGACACGCCGCGGGCGAGGCTGGCGACGAGCGACGACGACGATGCGCCGGCGGCCGTGGAAGTCTTGCGCGTGAGCAACATGGAATCTCCTTGGGGCGGTTCCGCGGCGGCCCGTGCAGGGCGCGCCGGATCAGCGCGGGGTCCGGCTCGCGACGGACTCAGATTCGAGCGGTCTGGTAGTAGTGCAGCACGTGCTGCGTGACCTGGTAGCCGCCGCCCTTGTCGGGCGCGGGCTTGCCTTCGGCGGGGGCCGGCTCGGCCTGGCGCACGGCGGGAATCACGACCGCCGCAGCGGCGAGGGCCCCGACGGTGCCGCCGGCCGCGAACACGCGGCGGCGCGAGAGCTGGGGCTGGGACATGTCGCTCATGGTGAGATCTCCTGGCGATCCGCTTCATGCGTGCGCGGCCGAACCCATGCAGATCCGTGCACACGTCGCGCACGATTAGGTTTCAGCCGCACGCCGCCGCCAATCAGGGTGCGCCCTAGGGTGGGCACGACAAGCTGTCGCGGCCCTTGCGACAGCTTGTCGCGACGGCCGAGCTCGCGTGGCGCCCCGCTTCCTACAATGCCCGCGAGACCCGCGCCACCTTCCCACCCTCCCCCGCGCCCCGCCCCGTGACCCGTCCCACCGACTCCCCGCCCGGCGACGGCCCCCGCTGGCCGCTGGCCGCGGTGCTGGTCGTCGACGACGAGCCCGGCATGCGCAACTTCCTCGAGAAGACGCTCGCGTCGAGGGTCGGCCACGTGCTCGCCGCAGGCACCGCCGAGGAGGCCGACGCCTTGCTGCGGCGCCACCGCTTCGACCTCGTCGTGCTCGACATCGCGCTGCCGGGCAAGAGCGGCATCGCCTGGCTGAAGGAGCTGCGCGAGGCCGGCT
>CAZFET010000500.1:0-1961 GCA_964517545.1 uncultured Burkholderiaceae bacterium | reverse complement strand
CGCGCCGGCCTCGCGCGGCTGGCGGTGGAACTGCGCGCGGCCGGCGCGCCGACGCGCGACCCCGGCTCGTCGCCCGAGCGGCGCTGAGCGCTCCGCCGTTCAGCGCGCCGGCGCGGGCAGCCGCCCGAGCGTCGCCTCGATCGCGAGCCCGATCGCCACGAGCCGCCGGTCGCTGCCGGCCGGACCGTCGAGTTCGATGCCCACCGGCAGCTGGCTCGACGCGCCGAGGCCGGCCGGGATCTGCAGGCCGGGCACGCCGGCGTTGCTGCCCGGATCGGTGTTCTGGATCACGCCCATGAACACCGGCACGCTGCTCGAATCGGGACTCGCCGGCATCGCCACCTTGGGCACGGTCGGGAACACGAGGGCATCGAGCCGGTGGCGCCGGAACGTGTCGCGATAGAGCTTCTGCAGCGCCGGCCGCGCGGTCTTCATCGCGGCCTCATAGGCCGGCTTCGCGTCGACCACCGTGTTGTTCGGCCCGGGCAGCTTGCGCGGGATCACGAGGCCCTCGTAGGTGCCCTTCACGTCGGGGCTCGCGATCTGCCGGGCGAGCTCGGCGATGCCGATGCCGGCGCCGGACTTCTTCAGGTACGCGACCATGTCGTCGTACGCTTCGTACAGCGCCACCGGAAAACCCACCGCGCCGTTGAGCTCCATCAGCTGCGGCATCTCGACGTCGACCACGGTCACGCCGGCCGCGACGAGCTTCGCGATCGCCGCGTCGAAGACGGCTTGCGTGTCCGCGTCCATGTTCGCCAGCAGCTCCTTCACGCGGCCGAGGCGCACGCCTTTGAGCGACGCGGGCTGCACCGCCGCCGCGCCGGTGATCACGCGGTCGAGCAGTTCCACGTCGGCCATCGCCAGCGCCATCGGCCCGGCGGTGTCGCGCGTGCGCGAGATCGGCGCGATGCCGCCTTGCGGGTAGCGCCCGGCGGTCGGGCGCAGCGCCGCGCAGCCGTTGAACGCGCACGGGATGCGCACCGAGCCGCCGGTGTCGGTGCCGAGTCCCGCGCTCACCACGCGCGCGCCCAGCGCCGCCGCCGTGCCCGACGACGAACCGCCCGCGCTTCGCGTGGGGTCGTAGGCGTTGCGCACGCCCGGCTCGGGGCCGCTGCGGAACGCCGGGTTCCAGCCCGAGATGCCGAAGGCCAGCTCGTGCATGTGCGTCTTGGCGATCACGATCGCGCCCGCGTCGCGCAGGCGCCGGGCCACCGGCGCGTCGCGCTTCGGCACGAAGTCCTCGAGCGCGGGCGTGCCCGCGGTGGCCGGCAGGCCGGCGACCTCGATGTTGTCCTTCACCACCACCGGCACGCCGGCCAGCGGCTTGCAGCGCGCCGACTTCGGCGCCGCGTCGGTGCGCTTCGCCGCCGCGAGCGCGCCCTGCTCGTCGAGCGTGATGAAGGCGTTGAGCGCGCTCACGTCCTTCGCGCGTGCGAGCGCCGCCGACACCAGCGCCTCGCTGCGCGCACGGCCGGCGCACACGGCGCGCGCGCTGTCGACCGCGGTCATGAGTGCCGGCGCCTGCGCGCCGGCCTGCGGCACGACCGCTGCCAGCGCGGCCGCGGCCAGCCCCGTGCGGGTGATCGATCGCATGACGGTGTCCTCCGGAAGTCGATGGCGGTGCGCGCGATGCTCGCGCGTCGGCCCCGCCGCGTCTGTCGTCGAAATCGACGACAGCCGGCCGCCGGCCGTCAGAACCGGCCCTGAGCCAGCCAGCGCTCGATCTGCGGCTTGCGGTCGTTGCCCCAGAACAGCTCGCCGTCGACCATGAACGACGGGGCGCCGAACACGCCCTGGCGGATGGCGTCGTCGTTGGCGCTCTTCAGCCGCAGCTTCCAGCGCGGATCGTTCCAGGCCGCCTCGGCCGCGGCGGGGTCGAGCCCGGCCTCGGCGGCCAGCGTCTTCAGCGCGGCAGGATCGCTCAGCATCACGCCGCGCGCGAAGTACGCGCGCAGCCC